>JALZDU010000115.1 GCA_030862405.1 Actinomycetota bacterium
ATCAGCACCAAGCAGCGGCGCGGCGCTAGCCCCCACGAGATCGCCCGCACCCGGTTCAACGATTACATCCCGCTACTTCGCCTTGGTCGGCTAGCCGACGTTGACCAACTACTGCGCGACTGCCAAGACATCTTCGACACCGCCGGTGACATTACGCAGCTTGCTCTGGTCTATGGGGCCCGCGCCGACCTGGAAGACCAACTGGACCACCCAGTGGACGCCGTCGACCTCCAGCGCATCTCGCTGCGGCTCTGGTACCTCCACCCCGACCCCCGCGAGATCTCCACGGCGCACCATAAGCTCGCCAACTACCTGTCCCGCGCTGCCGGGAAGCCCGCCGAGCAACGCGCCCATCGCCTCGCCGCGTCGCTTCTCAACCACCTCACCGGCAACACGCGCGAGCTCACCAGCACGCTAGGGGTGCTGGCCCGCGAGCTTCGCAGCGGTACCAACAGTCCTGATGCGCCGACGCTTCCCGCGACTCTGCCCGAGGTCACCCACCTAGTCGACGCCAATGACGAGGTCTGTTTCGGCAATCTAGTGGTCGCTCTGTGCCTTGACCGCGCCACTGCCGAGCACGCCTTGGCCGACCTGTTGACCACCGTCGCGATCTCTGCCGATCAGGCCCGTTAGTAAAGAAGAAGCCATTAACCTCAGACTTTCAGACCGGTCTGGTCAGTCGCCGTCAGCTGGTAAGTGCACTTGACAGTCCAGCGGGGAGAGCGCCCACCGCGCGGGGCGGCTCACCGGGGACCGCCTAGGGCCGCGGCAGCACTGCGAGCGAATCTGATCTGGGTCCGGTGGTGTTCCGGGGCAAAAAAACCGCCGTAGGGCAGCCCCACTGGCTGAAACTCCTGCCCGCACAGCTGTGCACGGAGCGGCTGGCACCCGACCACTGGCCGCGGTGGGCGTCGCGGTCGCCCATGGAGCGCAGGTACCTTGTCGCCACTAATTGTCATGCGCCATGGGCCGGACTTTAAGGGCGCGACCCGGCGCAGCTAAGAAGACGGCCAGTAACCTGGAGATACCTCCTCGCCGAGGTTCCGCCCTGGGCCCGCTCCCCTGGGCATCGGCGAGAGGGTTCGGTGAGGAGAGGTGGCTCGTGGACGCTGAGGGGCGCGGACGATCGGTGCGCGCGCTCGCATGATCCGCCGTCGCCGCGGGTTGAGCCTGGAAGTGGTGGCCGGGTTCGCCGGCATCAGCACGCCGTATCTGTCGATGCTGGAACGCGGTCAGCGGGGATTCAACCGACGTGGCCTTGTCGAAGATCTCGCCAACGCGCTGGGCTGCTCCGTGGTGGCTGACTGGGCAGCCGTACCCGCCGACCGACCAGGAGAGTCTGCACGCGAAGCGGGTTATTGGTCAGATCGAGCGCGGGCTTAACGAGGCCACCCTCGACGATGTGCCGGATCTGCGGCCGCGACCGTTGGACGCTCTGGGTTTTGTTCACCGCCGAGCTGCGAGACACCGCCAGCTACCGTCCCTCACGGGAGGACATCGACGCGGCGCTGATCGAGTTGCAGATGCACCTGGCTACCAGCGTCGGCCGCGAGCGACAGCGCGTAGCCGAACTACTCACCCAGGCCGCGTATCACGCGTTCGTGCTGGCAACCACATTTGATTACCTGCACTTGGCGCAGCTGGCGGCCCAGCGTGCCTTCGACGCAGCCCGGATCGCCGAGCGGCCCGAGCTTGAAGCGTTCGCCATGTTCGCCCGGGCATCTTCGGTGGCACGCACTGGCGGACGGCAGCCGTTGACCACAATCCGGGACGGCGACACCCTCGGTGTCGGGACGTTCGGACTGCTGCATCGCATGGGCGCCCACTTTGCAGCCCGCGACAGCGATTCGACCACCGCTCACGAGCACCTCGACGAGGCCGGTCGGATCGCCGCGCTCACCGGCGAGCGCAACGGTTTACGGCAGCATTTCGGTCCCACCAACGTCAATGTGTGGCGCGTCGCCACCGGCGCCGAACTCGGGCAAGGCCCGGCGGTCGCCGAGCGTGTCGAGCGCGAGTCGATCGACCTGGACACCCTCGGTAGCAAAGACCGCATTGCCGCGCTGCACTGCGACCTCGCCCGTGGTTACGCGCAGGCCGAAGGGAACAGAGATGGCGAGGCCATTCGCCACCTCGACACCGCCGACCGGATTGCCCCGACCTGCATCCGTAATGACCCGATAGCTAGAGACCTGGCGCTCATCTTGGAGAGGCGAGCCCGGCGGCGGGTATGGGAGTTGGACAGCCTGCGTAACCGCTTCGGCATCGGCAGGCCGATCTCACGGCATGTGAAAAGCTAGCGTCGATCTCACCGCATTGTCTGCTGGTGAACACAGCAGAGCAGC
>JALZDU010000123.1 GCA_030862405.1 Actinomycetota bacterium
GCTCGACGGCCTGCTGATGCTCCTCCGAAGTCAGGTTATGCCGGCCCACGAACGCCGGGCCGCCCTGCTCAAAGACCGAAGCGAACCGCGGCTGGCCGTTCACCGTGTAACCGCTCACGCAGGTGAGCCGGAACCCCTGGCTGGCGAACTGCTCGACGGCCTGCTGATGCTCCTCCGAAGTCAGGTTATGCCGGCCCACGAACGCCGGGCCGCCCTGCTCAAAGACCGAAGCGAAAATACCTGCACGCTGGTCAACCAAGCCTTGGAGTATCGGAGAAGCTGCTATCAAGGCCGAGATTCTCACCCCGACATTGAACCCCGTTTCAGGGGTGGTGCCGGCGCAGCCCCCGGTAATGTGGACTCCCACAATCCTGCCGCTGGGAGCATGTAATACTCCTGAGCCCGAGTTTCCGGGCAGCGTATCAGCATCGTTATAGTGAATCTGGTTGTCATCAAACGCTGTGACGGGGCCTACCTCGACTTGTTTAGGTGCGGTGGCCGGGTGGCCGATGATGCAGACCGTATCCCCCACGGCCGCATCGACTGGCGATACGAGGGCGAAACCGAATGTGCCTGCAGGGTTGCCGCCAAGTCTAATGATCTCGTAATCCAAATCGCCTAGCCTGTGTTCCAGCACTTGGAGGATTGGAAACCGTTGTTCCGGCCGTGGGTTGCCTGCTGGATCTGTCTGGAAGTTGAATGTAACTTGGGTCTGCGGGGAAGGATTGGGGTCAAAGCAATGGCCTGCGCTCAGAAACAGATCCGCTCCTATGAGAGTTCCAGAGCAGGATCGAGTCACGCCGCGCATGGTTTGGCCGACGGCTCGCTGGTGTTCATTGACGAACGCCACGGAAACTCCCAGTGTGCCGTCGTAGGTCTCAACATTTTGGGATTCGTTGGTGCCACCACACTGGCTCTCAAGCTGCCGGGGATCGATCAGCTCAGGGCGCGCGTCTTCTGGGAGACCGAACTCTGCGGCGTTGAATTCCTTGGGCGGGAAAATGACCTCGGGCATGTCCTATCCTTCCGTTGAGGGTCGTTTGCGTAACTGATCTGGATCGTATTGATCGGGTAAATCCGAAGCCTCATTCATATCAATCTCCGCCAGCTTGCTGGCTTTGCAATCTTCGGCCTACCAGCTGCCCCTGAGGACTTCTGGGTCAGGAACAAAACGAACTCCAGCTTCTTCGACCAGCATAGCTGCGTGGAGGGAACGACGTGCCATTTGGAGTTGCCGTCAGCTCGCCGGGTCGACGTGGCAGACGTACGTCTGCCTGTCCGGCGCGTTCATCTGCGCGGCGTCCGGCTCCGCGCCCTCCGGCTCGATGACACCTGGTCAAGCAGCCACACCGCCCCGTCATCGAGTCGGCCCCAGGCGAACGCCCGGCTTCGACGCGCCCCCGCCACGGTAACAGCCCTCAGCATCTGCGCGCGGACGCCGCGGATCTTCGCGGCCGACGTCGGTGACATAGGGCCGGGCCGCATGCAGACGCCGATGATGCCGCCGCTCGGGAGCTGGAAAGTGCCGACCTCGACGGCATCGATCACGGTCAGGTCGGATTTCGGAGCGCCGAGCAGGACCCGAAACCAGAGCGCGCCATCCGCGTCGGGGGGCGGGAAGAACGCCACCCTGCCTAGTGTAGTGTCTTGCAAATAACTTTACAGTACCTTATGCTGTGAAGTATGAGTCGAGCAGCGGCACCATTGGCGATGTCTGACGGGCACCGGGAAGTCTTGGAAACTTTGGCCAGTTCGCGGGCGGCGGCCCATCGTGTGGTGCAGCGTGCTCGGGTGTTGTTGTTGGCGGCCGAGGGTGTGTCGAACTCGGAGATCGGTGAAGTGGCGGGAGTGTCGCGTCCGACGGTGCTTGCGTGGCGCAAACAGTTCGAGGAAGACGGGTTGAGTGGATTCGGTGAGGTGGCCAAGGGGCGGGGTCGGAAGCCGTCGATCAGTGATGAGGAGGTCACCGAGATCGTGAAGTTGACGCTGCATTCCAAGCCGAAGGACGCGACGCACTGGTCGTGTCGGTCGATGGCCGACGAGACTGGGGTGAGCTCCGCGACGGTGCAGCGGATCTGGTCAGCGCGGGGACTCAAGCCGCACCTGGTGAAGACCTTCAAGATCTCGAACGACCCCCGCTTCGAGGAAAAGCTCGTCGACATCGTGGGTCTCTACCTCAACCCGCCCGAGAAGGCGGTGGTGCTGTGCATGGACGAGAAGAGCCAGATCCAGGCGCTGGACCGCACCCAGCCCTCGCTGCCACTCAAGCCCGGCCGGGCCGGGACGATGACCCACGACTACCAGCGCAACGGCACGACCACCCTGTTCGCCGCACTGGATGTGCTCACCGGCAAGACGATCGGCCAGTGCCTGCCCCGGCACCGCCACACTGAGTTCCTGAAATTCTTGCACACGATCGATCGGCAGGTACCCAAAGGACTGCAGGTGCACCTGATCCTGGACAACTACGCCACTCACAAGCACGCGAATGTCAGGACATGGCTGGCCAAGCACCCGCGGTTTCACCTGCACTTCACCCCCACGTCCTCGTCGTGGCTCAACCTGGTGGAACGGTGGTTTCGCGACCTGACCGACAAGGCCATCCGGCGCGGCGTGTTTCATAGTGTCGATGACCTCATCGCCACCATTGAGGATTATCTGCGGGTCAACAACGACGATCCGAAGCCGTTCGTGTGGACTGCCACCGCTGAGCAGATCCTTGCCAAGGTCGCTCGTGGTCGAGTCGCCCTCGAGCAAGCGAAAAGTCAATAGTGAGACACTACACTAGCTCCTTCTCGGGTCGGGTCGAGCCAGACTGTCCGGTGTCACCAGAATCGTGACAGTTTGCCGCCAACCCGGCCGGACCTCGTCGGGCGGTTCCACCGGCCGAGGACTCGGTCCTCGCCCTCCGGGAGAGCGGAACGGAGACGCTCCACCAAGGTGGACAGGTGGACGGTAGTGCCTACGACCAGCCACGGACGAAGCTCATTGGCGGACCGTCCCGCGCACTCCCCGAAGAACTCCTCCGCCCGGGCCTCGATGCGGTCGGCCAGCACGCCCGGATCACGTTCGGGGTCGGATCGCACCCCAAGGGTCGTCACGTCGGCTAGATCCCACATCTCCCGGATCAGCGAAGCACCGGCCACGCCGGCGAGGTCAGGCATCACCTCGTAGATGCGAGAGATCCTGCCTGGCCAAGCCGGGCACGACCACCCAGGCCTGAGAGAGATGCATGGCAACCTCAGCGAGGTTCCACTGACCCACCGCAGGGGCCTCCGGATCACGGATGGATCGCAGGAGGGTCGTCACCCGGCGAACCTCGTCGCGAAGTGCATCCTCGCCGCTCATGCACCCAGTTTGGCACCAGCTCGCGGCGGACGACACGCGCCACCGCTGCTGGCGCTGGTCACCCACCGGGCGCCAACCAGCTGGTCGGCGAGGTCGAGTACCGGCGGTGGACTCCCATGGGTGGCTGCGAACGCCTCCCTGGCGAGCCGGGGCCCGTCAGGGTCACAAGTCAATCTCGGTTCAGCAGCGGGTGTGGGATCATTCGTGGTGCGAACTGGAGTCACGTGGTGCGGCTCGTGGCGCTCGGGGCGCCTGGCTGGCGCGCTGTAGTTGCTGGTAGAGGGCGGATGCGGCGCGATCCGGTTTCCTGGCAGTCACAGTGTCACGGGCTCGAATCCTCTCAACGTGACTGGCCCACCGAATCTGTCGAATAGCGGACATGCAGTGACGAGAGCAGGATGTTCTCGTAGCCGGCGGTCACGGGAAGCGGTATAGTTTGTCGGGTGGTACTAGCGGTCCAAGGCCTCGGTGGTTCTTGTCGCCCGCAGCCACCATGCTTCATCCTCGCTCAGGGCCGGCTGTCCCGCGGCTTCCCACAATGGGAAGAACAGTTCGGTAAGGCCCTTCCATGCCTTGTCCGCTGGCTCGACCAAAGATCATCCAATCTCATCAAGCCGCAGGTCACCCTTGCGCCGATTACAGCCCCAACACGCGGTTGCCAGATCGGCCGGGTCAAGTGGATCACCCTCGTCGGAAATCGGCACGACGTGGTCGAGTGTCGCTGATCGTGACACGAAGGCCGGATGTGTTGAATCGGCCTTCCAATTCGGGTGATATGGGAACTGTTTCGGGTACAACCGTGCCACCAGTCGCATGACTGGTGTCAGAATTACGCGTTCATCGCAATACCGGCAATGGTAGTTATCGCGGGCGTAGATCCTCGCAATGACCGTCCTCGAGGGCCACCGTTCCTGTCTGCGCATTCTTGGTTCGAAGCGAATCGCAGCCAAAGCTTTCGATGCCGTCACCTCGTCACCCGCGATGCGGGCCTTGATGATGCTGTGGAGGGTGTCGGGATAGGGATCATTCGGTGCACGCATGACCTGGATCATCTCACTTCTCTCCGGCAGGTCCTTGTTTGGCTACCCCCGTCAGCCGAGTGACTCGTCGGTAAGGAGCACGCGTCGGGAACGCCTGCTACACCACCCCCGCCCAGGAGGACATCGGCCACCGGTCAAACACCACGACTGGAAGGAACTGGCAACCCTCGACCGGGTTCATGGTCACATAGCGCGGATCTACGGTTGGTAGGTGAGCAGGTACACGCCAGCTCCGCCAACAGCACAGAGTATGGGGATGTCGGGATGCCAGGCGATTCCGACCACCGAGCCGGCGACGCGGAGTGCGCAGTGGCATCGGCTGCTAGTGTAGTGTCTTGCAAATAACTTTACAGTACCTTATGCTGTGAAGTATGAGTCGAGCAGCGGCACCATTGGCGA
>JALZDU010000148.1 GCA_030862405.1 Actinomycetota bacterium
GTGTCATGTTCGAACTCGTCGAAGGTCGCCAACTTGCCGTCGCGAAGCGTCATCCAGTGCACAAGCGGCCCTTCGATGGTCTTACCGCTGCTCTTGACGGTGGCGACGGAGTCGATCCAGACAACCACGACGTCGCCGTCGGCAACGATCGTGCGAACGTCGAATTTGCTGATGTCGAGGGTGTCGTTCACCAACTCGAAGAACGTCTGGACCCCGTCCTTACCGTGGAACACACCGCTAGTCGGTGCCGCTGCGGGAGCGTGGTTGGTCCAGACCACGTCGTCGGTCAGCGAGTCGATAACCGCCCCGATGTCTCCCTGCCCGAACGCCGCATAGGCGTCGGCGACGATCTGCCGGTTCTCCGCGGCACCCATCAGATTCTCCTGTCCTTCGAGCCGGACTTGATGCGAACATAGGCCTGCTTGCGGCAGGCGCCAAGGGGCTTTTCGGTGACGGAATGGTAACTGGGTGCCGCCAAGAACGATCAGCTACCAGGGCGCCGCCGATCCGTCTAGCGCATCTATATCGCGGAAATCAACCCACAAGATCGAGTTGTCGATATGCACATTGACAACTCGTTGTCCGACCATCCCCGCATCGTGCGGCAATAAGCGGGAAACCCGGTGTTCTAATCAGTAGCGCAGCCGGGACAGCTGGGCGAACCCGCGGGCGACGCGGGTGTTGAGGTGGGGATCGTCTGTGCCGAACACGATTCGTACCGGCCGTGGGAAGAAGGCGCGCAGCTGCGGGAGTCTCGATCTTGGAATCAGAAATCGAACCGGTGCCTGCAGGTCCATGAGCACGTTGCGACCCTGCTGTGTCATCCACGGCCTGGTCGGGTGCTGGGTGAGGCCGAGAAGGCGGACCCGCCGGGTGGCGTGGTCGATGCCAGATCAAGGTACATAACGGAACTCTGGGACACGGTGGCGTCATTGTCCCTTGATTGCCGGCCTTGCTGGAGTCGCAGCACTTCATGCCGCCACCGGAGCGGCGAAGGGTGACAGGCGCCGACCACCCGCTAGCTGTTCGGCCGACGGCGGACGTGGCCGGCTTAGTAGCTGAGTAGTGCTGCCCTGCTGTGGGGACGCGATGACAAGTTGTGGCTGACACTATTGTCGTATGTATATTAGTCAAAATGTGGCTTTTCTTGTTGCGGAAATCGTTGCATGTGGACCGGGCTACTTACAGGAAAAGCAATCATGCCACAATTCCAAGAATGCCGAACCGAACTCTGATTTCGGCGGCTCCCTGCAGATCACGTGCAACCCGGGGAGTTGCTGGCTCCTCACTCCAACGGTCGGTCGCTGCACCGAGCGGGTGCGTACCTGAAGCACTGGTGCGACCATCGGCGCATCTCCGCCGACGAGGTGAGGTGAGTTGAATGAGCACGACGGGAGATCCGGGGGACGGCGGCCATTACCCTCCGCCCAGGGGCTCCGGGCAGAACCCGGCGGGGCCCGAATCTGGGTACGGCCAGGGCTCTGGATACGGCGCGCCCCCGGCGCGGCCCCGCAATGGCTTCGGAGTCGCCGCGCTGGTGCTGGGCTTGCTGGCGCTGGTGCTGTCCTGGACGATCATTGGTGGCATCGTCTTTGGCTTGCTCGCCCTGATCTTAGGTCTGCTCGGTCGGGCCCGAGCCAAGCGGCAGGAGGCGACCAACGGTGGGATCGCGGTGGCCGGGAGTGTGCTCGGTATCGTTGGACTGCTTATCGCGTTCGGGCTGGTTGCGTTCGGGGTGTCCGTCCTGAACTCGCCGGCTGGCCGGAGCTATCAGCAGTGTGTCGAGCAGTCGGGCGGGCATCCGGTGAAAATCCAGCAGTGCGCCTCGGAGTTTGGCCGCCAAGTAGGGGGCACCTGATTGATCGGCAAGACGGCCCTGCCTTGAACCTGAATATGTAGAGGGCGTTACGCCGGTTCATATCCTGCCTTCAGGTTCGCCGAATAGGGGTCGAATACCCGCGGTCGTGACACCGTAGGGTGCGTCTGCGTGGCAGCCCCAACATGGTGCGTACCACTGTGGATGGGTACGGGGATGACCAGCCTGTCGACCACCGGCTGCCACAGTTGTGGCGTCTCCTGAAGTCAAGTCCCGAGCTTCCTGTGCATCGGTGACCTGCTGATCACGCGGCGGCCTTGTTGCGCCGGTCGATCCTGCGACCATCGGGTAGCTGGGGAAGGGTCGAGTTCCAGCTCGGCGCACAGCAGCTTGAGCGGGAACGTCCAGGCCGCAGCTCGACGTGCTGCTCATCGGTATCTATCACCGCCCACCCCTTGAACGCTCTGGCCGCGCGCTCCCCGCATACGTAACGGCACTGCGTGTCACGCCAGACACGACCATGCCACCGGAGACCGGCCTCAGCGTGCCCTGGCCACCCAACAGTGCTACCGGCCCCGCGCTTGGCCCAGGATCTCGTGGTGAACCTCGGTGAACGGTCCCGGTCCTAATCTGATGCTGAACTACTCAGCAGGGCTCTGGTAGCACTCCCAGGAAGGCGAGATCAGATTTGTACCGTGCCAAAACTCCGCGCAGGACCGTGAGCTGGAGTTTCGCCACGGTTGGCCGAATCGGTTGGTTTGCGCGCGACGGCTGCGAAAACGCGGTCAACTGTCACGCGGTCAGCTCCGCTA
>JALZDU010000152.1 GCA_030862405.1 Actinomycetota bacterium
GTCACCAGCAGCGCGGTGCCCCCGATCACGTCTTCCAGCACGGGCAGGCCGTGGTGCAGGTGTCCCTCGAACTTCATTCCCAGCTTGGGCAGCGAGCCTCCGGCGACGACCGCGACCTGCTCGAACACTCCCGCCGCCACGAGACTGGCCGCGATCACCAGTGCGGGGATCGGTGCCGCGCAGAAGTTCTTGACGTCCGCGCCCGACGACTCGGTCAGCCCCGCGACAGAGGCGATCGTCTTACCCATGTTGCCACCGCCACGCTGGTAGCGGTCGCCGACGGCTTCCTCGGAGCAGGAGATCGTGTAGTTCACCGCCGCTGGGTCGAGACTGTTGTCGTGCAGCAGGTGCAGCAACGCCAGGGTCCCGGTGGCCTTGCAGGCCAGGTTCTCCAGCAGCACGTGTGCGGCCAGTGACTCGTCCTCGGCGTGCGCCCCTCGCAGCGCACCGGCTAGGCAGTCCGGCGCCAGGTGCACGGGCAACGCGCCGCTGGCGACAGCAGCGGCGACATCCCCGGTCGCCGCGGAGATCCGGTCCAGCTCCAGCTGCGCGGCCAGCGGGTGCTCGGCCAGCCGCTTGGCGGCCCGCTCGGCAACCTCCGGCGCTAAGACCAGCAGGTCGAACTCGTCCACCGCGGCCATCAACCCGAGGAACTCCTCCTCCGGCATCAGCTCCCCGAACGGCGCGAAACGTTCCGCGCCGGCCAACGCGGTCCCGACCCATGGGCGGGGCGCCAGCTCGCGGGGATGGCAAGCGCCCAAGAACGCCTGGTGCGGCGGGTAGCCGACGGCATCGTCGAAGCTGCGCAAGTTGGCCAGAAAGCTGGCCGTCAGGTCGGCGTCACCAGCCAGGGTCCGCATCGGCTTGGAGCCGTGCCGGGCCAGGCCTGGAGTGTGCGCCAGCACGACGCTGGCCGCCCGTACCACTGCTGCCTCAGGCATCGATCCGCTCCTCAACGTCGACCTCAAAGGTTGTCGGGCGCTCGACCGCGGTGGCGACTGCGTCCAGCGCGCGCTGCACCAACTGCCGCCGCCATGCTTGCTCGGCCGGCGGTGGCACATTGGGGTCGCCCGACGGGTAGGGGATGCCCCGACCAGGTACGATGCGCGGTGCGCCGACCTGCTCAGCGATTGTCACCAGGTTGGTGATCAAGGCTGTGGGGATACCGGCCCGCTCCAGCTCCTTGGCAAGCGTTGACCCGCAACGCGTTCCGGTTCCTCAAGTGGCGGTCAGGATCGCCGCCTGCACGCCCGCCTTGCGCAGCTCCGCGGCCCACTCGACGCCGAATCGCCGCGCGTTGGCCACCGGCGTGCCGTTGCCCACCGTGACCATGAACTCGTTGTGCAGCCGGCCAATCACGCCCTCGCGCTCCAGTGCGCGGGCCGTGTCCAGCGGCAGTAGCCGGTTTGGGTCGGCATTGGCGGCGGTGGTCGCGAAGCCGCCATCCACCGATTCCCACTCGCCGGAGGCGAGCGTGTCGAGGCCGTCGATCTGGTAGCGCAGCCAGCGGGTGGCGCGTGCCGACTCGAGCCGGTCCGGGTTCCCGGCTGGCACCACGGCACCCTCAGTGACCAGTGCGACGGTCGCGCTGGCCGCTTTGTCGACCGGTGCGGCCGGGTCGACCACGTCGAACCCTCCGACCGGAATCTCGGTCGCCTCCCGGTCGCCGCCGAGCCGGCGCAGCACGAGCTCGACTGCTCGTGCTGCGGCTCGCTGCTCGACCAGCTGGCCGATCCGGGCGGCCCGGGCAACCCGACCGTCCGCCGTGGTCAGCGTCGCACCGGTGGCCAGCTTCGCGATTGCCGCGGCAACCGTCTGCAATGTCGGGCGCATCTGTCGACTGGTGGCACCAGCGGCCACGACCGGTGCGGCGCCTGCGTCCGCGATGCCGGGGTTGTCCGGGTGCATCACGGCCAGCGCCGGCAGGCCCGCGGCATCGGCGGCGGCGACCAGCCGGGCGCACGCCAACCCGTAGCGCCCGCTGCCGAAGGCAGGCCCGGCAACCAACAGCTCAGCATGCGCGTTGCGCGCCATCTCCAGCAGCTCCTGCGCGGCAGTTGCGTTGGTGGCGGCGTAGTCGTCACCGCACACGATCGTGGCCACGATCTGGTACTGATCCTGATGTTCGGCATTGAGTAGCTGGCCCAGCAGCCGCCCAGGACCGACCGGCCCATCGAGCACCTGGGGACCGGTGCCGGCGGCCTCTTCACCGCCGAGCCCGGCATAGAACTGGTTGACGTAGTGCACGATGCGCATCAGGCTGTGTCTCCTTACTGCT
Source organism: Actinomycetota bacterium (assembly GCA_030862405.1). Classification (GTDB taxonomy): domain Bacteria; phylum Actinomycetota; class Actinomycetes; order Mycobacteriales; family Pseudonocardiaceae. Next base: position 2,279 of record JALZDU010000152.1, read on the forward strand.
GGCCGACCGACTGCTGCTCGGCACGGCAGGTCAGCCGTCCGGCGCCCAGTGGACTCAAGGCGCTCAAGATCGCGGCGGTTGGCACCTCGACCGCCGCGGTCGCCTCCGCGTCGGCGATGCCGAGACGAGCGCTCCCGAGCGCCCGCTCGACCGCCGGCAACTGCACCCGCTGATCGTAGTTACCGGTACTCACCACCGCACCTTGTCGCGGGCCAGCCACCAGAGGCGGACCGGTGCCGTCGGCGCCGGACAACTCGGCGTACAGCGCCACCGCGGTCAGACCATCGGCCTCCAGGGCATCAACTTTCAACATCAGGTCGTTGTCGGCGTTGCCCGCACCCTCCTTGGTCACGATGACAGCGTCGAAGCCGGCGGCGTGGCACAGCCAGGCGGCGTGCGTGGACACGAGTTCCTTGTCTTTTTGCTCCACTGGCTCCGGGCACAGCACCACCCCGGCGAAGCACAGGTCCTGGCCGTCGCGGGCGCGCAGCTCGGCGATCACCGGATGGTTCTGGTGCAGGTAAGTCGGGTTGCGCAGCGCCGGGTGCCCGTACTGGCCGCTGACCACCGCGCCGTCCTCGATCTCGGCGGGGTCGAACAAGGTCGGCAGGCTGCCCGCCATGCTGCGCCCGTAGACGAAGACGTCCTTGAACGCTCCCTGGGTCTGTAGGTTGGTGATCACCCCAACGCGTGGCAGCCCGCCCGTCGGTGTGCCCGGCTGGTGCGGTGGCGCCAACTCCTCGATCGCGTCAGGGGCGGCGTCGACCGCGGCATCCGCCAGGTGCACCGCCAACCGCAACAAGCCGCGGCGCACCGCGACCTCGACCTCCTGCCAGGGGGCACCGTCCGCGCGGTCGAATTGGATCACGACGTTGTTCGTCCGACCGAACGGCGACAGCTCAGCGGCCGGACCGGACATGTCGATCAGACCTTCCTGGTTTCGTGGCAGGTATCCAGCGGCCAGCACCGCCGCTCCACGCAGCACGTGCGTGTCGCCGTCCCGCTTGCGGTTGACCGGAGCCATCCAGCCGGGAAAAACTCCACCGCCCGGCCCCTTCGTGCGCGGCTCCACCACGTCCAGGGGCGCGATGATCCGAACCTGTTCTCCCGGCGCCGCGCTGTGTGCGCGTACCGACGCCAGGGCAGGATCGGCGAACAGCGCCTCAGCCTGGTCCCGGTCGACCACAAGCTGATGTCGCTCGTATCTGGTGGTGGCGCCGATCTCGACGGAGCGGACCTCATGCACGATTCGTCGCATTGCGGACATGCCCAGTGCCGACACGATGGTCTCCCCTCGGTGGCTTGAGGGCATCGTAACCACGGATGCACCGATCATCGCAGCGATGTGCGTAACTTCGCGCTCGCCAGGTCGACGCCTGGCTCGCCGACCATCAGGCTGAAAACCGTGCTTTGGCGAAAACGAGCGTCAGGCACTCGCCGCCGAGTCCAGCGGTGATGGTCGTGCCCGTCGGAATCTCTGTTGCTTACTCCACTGAGCTCGCCTGAGCGGGAGACTTGTCGCTATGAGCATCCTGGTACCGATCCCCACCGTCCGATGATGGCCGCTCCGTACGAGTTACGCGCTCACCACGCACTGGAGACACCGGTGCTGCTGCTGGCCACCGACAGCTGGCTTGATGCCGGGTTCGGGGCCCAAGGTGCCATAGCTGCGATTCTCGAGACAATGTCGACCGAGGTGCTGGCCACCTTCACTGCCGACGAGTTCATCGATTTCCGGGCTCGCCGTCCCACCGCCCAGATTGCTGACGGCGTCCTTGCCGGCTTGAACTGGCCCGAGATCCAGCTGCGGTCAGGTCAGGACGGTGCGGGTAGGAGTGTCTTGATCTTGGTCGGGCCCGAGCCGGACATGGCGTGGCACGCTTTCGTGCGGGCGGTCGTGGACCTGGCCAAGGAGCTGGGAGTGCGGCTCGTGGTTAGCCTCGGGGCCTACGCCGCCGCTGTGCCACACACTCGGCCGGTCCGTCTGACAGCGATCGCCACTATGGCCGAGCTGGCGGCGCGGGTGGGCGTAGTGCCTGGCGCCATCGAGGTGCAGGCGGGGATTCAGACCGCACTGCAGGAAGGCTTCGCCGCCGCGGATATCCCCGCCATCGGGATCTGGGCGCGGGTACCGCACTACTTGGCGGCATTGCCCTATCCGGCGGCCAGCGCCGCACTGGTCGAGGCGCTGGCGACCGTGGCCGGGCTGCAGCTCGACGCGGGCGAGTTGCATGCCGCAGCTGCCAGCGTGGCGACCCAGATCGATGAGGTCCTCGCCACCAGTGAGGAGCATCGCGCGTTGGTGCGCGGTCTGGAGTCCGTGTTTGACGGCGAAGCGACCCCGCCACCTGACTTTTCGGACCTGCCGTCTGGTGACGAACTCGCCGCTGAGCTCGAGCGCTTCCTCCGTGAGCAGGAGGGGAACTAGCTCTGGCGAGCTCATCGACACGTCACCAGTATCTTGAGGCGTCGCGGACCACGTGTTGGGCGCTGCCCGCGGCACTGGTTTAACTGCGCAATGCCCGGGTAATGGGGCTTTACCAGTAACCGAGGCGGCTGTGGGGACGCCTCCCGCGCCCTCGGAGGACCTCGTGCTCGGACTCCTGCTACTCGCCCTTGTGCTCTGGATCGCTCTGGGCCTGGATCGCTCTCGGCGGTATCGGTTTTACGATCAACGATTGGGTATGTCCACTCACCGTCGGCATCGAGTGGTTGCGGTTACTCGTCACCGGCGGCTGCGGCGTGATGGTGCGGCCCCCGCGAGACCCCGCACCAGAGTGCCTAGGCACCTGCTCGCGGGTGGTTTTCCCGGGCCTGGCGCTGGTACCTCCACGCATCTGCGGGTCGTTGTGGTGCGATAGGCGACCGCGCACCAATGGGCTGCTCGACGCCCGGGGCCGGATCTGTCACACCGGTGACGGGTAAGCAGCCCGGCCAGTGGGTATCTCGGCGCCAAGGAACAACAGGGAGGCGACGACATGGCCGATGTGATTGACGGGATGCGCGACGCGGTCCACCTCGAGGAACGGGCCTACCGCAACGGTGAGAACCGCCCGCTGGGCGGTTACGTCTTGACGATGGCGGTGTTCGGCGCGTTCGTGGCTGGGGCCGCCGGACTGGCCAGGGCAACCGGCCGAAAGCCGCCCCAGCTCGGCCTGTTCGACCTGCTACTCATAACGCTAGGTACGCACAAGCTGTCTCGGACCATCAGCAAGGACGCCGTCACCAGCCCGCTGCGGGCGCCGTTCACCCGGTATCAGGGCACCGGTGGTCCCGGCGAGGTGATGGAAGAGGTTCGCAGCACCGGGCGTATCCGGCATGCTATCGGCGAGTTGATCACCTGCCCACTGTGCCTGGACGTGTGGATTGCTACCGGTTTCGCGCTCGGCATGGTGTTCGCGCCACGGTTCACCCGGCTCATCGCGTTCACCTTCGCCGCCTTGACCGGAGCCGACTTCTTGCAGTTGGGCTACGCCGCAGCGCAGCAGGCCCAGGAATGAGCACCGGAACAACCCACCGCCGGCGACCGTCTGGACCTCCTGCCGCGTCGCCAGACCCGCACGGCGGGGTCGGGCGGTTCCAGCCGCTACGCCGAGCGGGTCAGCGACGACCTGCGTCGCGGCGAGCTGGCCACCGCGGCACTGCGGCTCGTGCCGGCCGGTCCGCTGGTTAACATCCGCGGCGACACGGTGCCCGACTAGCGAGTGCAACCGGGTGTCACCGGGTGGGCCGGCTCCCGTCCGGGTTGGCAACGCCGCCAAGGACCAGGTGCAGTACGACGGGCTGGGGCTGCTCGTCGAGGCGGTGTCGGTCTATGTACAGACCGGTGGCCGCCTCGACGCCGTGACCTGGCGGCTGGTCCGGGAGCTGGCGGACTTCGTCGTCACCGGGGAGACCGGTCAGCCGCAGCCGTCGAACAGCATCTGGGAACAGCAGGATGGTGCGCTGCTGATCGACGGGGACATCGGGCGGTGGCTGGTGCGGACCGGGCGATCAAGCTAGGCCGGTGGCGCGAACCCTGGAAACTCTGGCAATCCCGCCGGGGCTGGGCCGAGGTCCGCGACATGATCGCCGCGAGGGTACGGGCCGCCGTCGGGGACCGATGGGTTGCTCCCGCAGGCCTACGGGCAGCGGCCACCAAGATCGGACGTGGCGGCACTGATGGCCGTGATCTTCGGCCTGCTCGACCCGGATGAGGAATGTGCGCGGCGGCTGGTCCGGCGAAGCATCGACGCATTGGAACGCCTACCCGTTCCTGTACCGCTACCCACCCCAGGCCACCGACGGCTTCGCCGGCCGGGAGGGCGCGTTCCTGCCGGTGTCATTCTGGGCGGTCACCGCACAGGCGCTGACCGGTGATCCGCCGGGCGCGGTCGTCCGGATGGACGCGTTGTGACGACGCTGCCCCGGCTGCTGTCCGAGGAGATCGATCCGGTGGAACTCACCGCGCTGGGCAACGTGTCGTTGGTGTGGTCCCATGCCGAGTTGGCCCGCTCGCTGTATGTACTGGACGCGGTGCAGCGGCAGCGACGATGGGGACGGTTCGGGCTGTGGACCTGGCGAATCGCGCGGTACCTGAACCTCCGGCTGCGCGGCTGACGCGCCGAAGACCACCTGGCTGGCAGGAGTGTGCCGCAACAGGCGCCCGCCCGGCTGCCGCTGCTGGGGGGTGGGCAGCCGGGCGGGTTTGCCCACACCGGCTGCCGCTATAGCGATCAGTCGGGTGGGACGACTACACCGGCTGCTCCCGCAGTCGACGGACGCAGGCCGACACGCAACCGATCCCGGCGGCGGTGGAACGCAAACCAACGCGCTGAGTTGAAGCCGCGCCAAGACCGGGACGCTACGGCTGCAGGGGGACCCAGTCATCCCGCCATCGGTGTGGCAGGCCTTCACGGACTGCTCATCATGTGTCGCATGAGGGTGACAAACCACGCAGCGGTGGCGTGCCATTTGCGTCTTTAGACGAGCCGCTGGTCGCGCAAGGTGTTGCTTAGTGGTGAAAACACCCCCATAGCGGCTACTGTGCACTCTTGTGAGTTACCCTATCCATAACTCAGGGTAGTTAGACCGCAGCCGAGCACTCTGGAGGTCACAATGGCTCCCCACCACACCATGGCGCACGCTCCACTTCTGTCCCCCGAAGGGGTCGAAATCGGCCGGCACGGCTAGAGATCGCCTCACTTCACCCAGCCCGATCGGCCGACCACATGAGCTGGTGTGGCGTCCGGCCGGGAAAAGGTCCAGCTTGCCATCGTTTCAGGTGGAGGCCTGTGTGCACGCGAGATGGCGCTCGTCGGATTCCTTACTGACCCACGGGCGATCGGCGGCGTCGGGCGCCTTCGTCGCCGGTCTGGTACTCGTCGCAGGGATGGCCGGTGCCGCCGTCGTGCACACCGCGCCCGTGACGCCAGATCTTGGCACGCTACTCGGGGGTCTCGCGCTGGCGACGGCATTCGAGGTCGCACGGCGCCTGGCGATCGAGGTCGACGTTCGTCGAGATACCGCACGGATCGCGCCCACGGAGATTCCCCTGGTCATCGGCCTGCTGTTCCTACCGGGCCCGGTTGTGCTGGCGGCGTATGTCGGTGTTGTCGTCATCGCCCGGCTCATCCGCCGTGATCCCTGGCCCAAGCTGCTGTTCAACATCTCCTACGCGACTCTCACCGTCGCGTTGACTGACCTGTCGGCCCGCCTGGTCTTCCAGTCGGTGTGGCCAGGGATGCCGCAGTGGAGCGCGGTACTTGCCGGGTTCGTCATCGCACATGCCATCACCGCGTGCTTGGCTTGGGCTTTCTTCGTGTTGCTCGACCGCAGGCGTCCCGGTGAAAGTGCGCGGCCCGTGGTGCACATCTACCTCACCGGTCTACTCAACGCGGCGCTCGGGGTGGCCGGGGCACAGATAATGCTGACGGTGCCCTGGGGCGCCCTGCTGGTCGGCCTGCTGGTGGTGATCGTGGTCGCGGTGTACCGCGCCTATTACGGGCTGCTGCGTGATCAGCGCGATCTCGGTGTGCTCAACGACCTCAGCCTGCGGGTGGCGGCGGCAGGAAAGGGTGAGGACGACGGTCACCCCAAACCCGATGAGGACGGCTGGAGCGCTGCCATGGAGCTGGCTCGCGAGCAGCTCAACGCCAGCCGCGTGGTGTTGCACTGGACACCGGACGAGGGCCAGCCACACACCGTGGTTGCCGGTCGGCCGCTGCCCCGTCCACTGTTGCAATCCGACGTCGCCGTCCTGACGCCCGCCGACCGGCAGGCTGGCACGGGGCAGGTGCTGCACCTACTGGAACGTGGTTGTGACCCGGCCATCTGCCAAGCGCTGACCGCCAGGTCAGCGGCTGAGGTGCTGGTGGTCCCGCTGCGGGGCGCCAACCGGCTGCTCGGCATCATCGAGGTGCATGATCGGCAGAGCCGCCTGCGCGGCTTCGGGGCGGCGGATGTGCGGTTGGTCGAGACGCTGGCCAGCCACCTCACCACCGCGCTGGACAATCGCCGGTTGCTCGCCAGGCTCCGGCACGACGCCTACCACGACAGCCTCACCAACCTCCGTAGCCGGCTTGGCTTCCGGGAGGCCGCGACCGAGGTGCTGCGCCGCGACTCGGGATCGTGCGCGGTGATCGTCATCGATCTCCAACTGGTGTCGTCGGTGAACGATGCGCTGGGCCACGTCTGGGGTGACCGCGTCATCGTCGGTGCGGGCGAGCGGCTCCGCCGCACCCTGCCGGCCAGGGCGCTGACCGCACGCCTTGAGGGGGACACGTTCGCCGCGCTGCTGGTGGACGTCGACTCGCAACGGGCGGTGCAGGTCGCCGAGCAGCTACGGGCGGTGCTGAGCCAGCCGTATCCGGTCGACAAGCTCGCCGTGGAGTGCAGCGCGGTCGCCGGCGTGGCACTCACCGAGATCGAAACCACCCGCGACGCGGACACCTTGCTGCAGCGGGCTGACATGGCGCTGCGTGCAGCGCGCAGTGCCGACGAGACCGTTCGCTGTTACGTACCCAGCATGGGGCAGCTTCTGCTGCGCCGTTTCCAGCTTGTCACGCAGTTCCGGCACGCGCTGGACGCTGGGCAGTTCGACGTGCACTTCCAACCCCAGCTGGCGTTGGCCAGCCGTCAGGTGATCGGGGTGGAGGCGCTGGTGCGCTGGCACCATCCGGAGTTGGGGATGCTCGACCCCGAAGAGTTCGTCGCCATCGTCGAGGCCACCGGCCTCATCGACCCGCTCACCGACTTCGTGCTCGACCGCGCGCTGCGGCAGTGCCGGAGCTGGCTGGACCGTGGGCTGTCACTGTCAGTGGCGGTCAACCTTTCGGTGCGCAACCTGGCCGACACCGCATTCCCCAGCCGGGTGGCCGACGCACTGGCGCGCCACCAGGTGTCTGCCGCTCTGCTGTGTTTGGAGCTCACCGAGTCGGCGGTGATGAGTGATCCAGAGCACGCGATGCCGGTGCTGCGCGGGCTGCACGGTCTTGGCGTCCGTATCGCGGTGGACGACTTCGGTACTGGGTACTCCTCCCTGGCTTACCTGCGGCGCCTTCCGGTGGATGAAGTCAAGATTGACAAGAGTTTCGTGCTTGGACTGGCCAGCGACCTCGGTGATCTCGCGGTGGTCCGCGCCATCGTCGACCTCGGGCACTCGCTCGGATTGACCGTCATCGCCGAGGGTGTCGAGCAGGAGGTCACCCGGGACCAACTGGCAGAGATGGACTGCGACCTCGCCCAGGGTTATCTGATCTCCCGCCCGCTTCAGGTGGATCGGTTCGAGACCTGGTTGGCGGCCCGCACCGTCTGCGCTCCTGGAGCGAATGACGAGAGCGTGCTCACCCTGGTCCGGTGATCGCTTCGGCTCCTGTCACCGACCGCCTGTTACCGACCACACTGTCACGGCCCGCGCCGGTGTTGTGTAGAGTCGTCGTCGCTCGCTCACTCGAGTGCTGCCCCAATAGCTCAGACGGCAGAGCGTCTCCATGGTAAGGAGAAGGTCTACGGTTCGATTCCGTATTGGGGCTCGGTCAAGGTTCTGGGCGAAGGGGCTCTGGCCATCGTGTCGGAGTTCTCGGAGTTCTGCCCGGAGGCGGTGTAGCTCAGTCGGAAGAGCAAGCGGCTCATAATCGCTGTGTCGCCGGTTCGAGTCCGGCCACCGCTACCACCGGCCCGGCGCACCGTGCGCTGGTCGTCGCAGGCCCCAACCGCAGTGAATGACAGTTTCGTGAGAGAGAGGCACCCGTGGCCGCCACCGACATTCGACCCAAGATCACGCTGGCGTGCGAGGAGTGCAAGCACCGCAACTACATCACCAACAAGAACAGGCGCAACGATCCCGACCGGCTCACCATCCGTAAGTACTGCCCGAACTGCAACAAGCACCGGGCGCACCGCGAGACCCGCTGACCCACGTCGCCTGCCCGGGTAGCCTGCGCCGGTGGCACTTGATCCCTCCGTCGTGGGAAGGTCTTATCCCGCAGCGGATACCTACCAGGTGGGACGGGAGAAGATCCGGGAGTTCGCCGAAGCCATCGGGGACGACAACACGGTCTACCGGGATCCTGACGCCGCCCGATCCTTCGGCTACCCCGATGTGATCGCCCCGCCCACGTTCGCGATCATCCTGGCCCTGCGAGCGCAGCAGGCGCTGATCAATGATCCCGATCTCGGCCTGGACTACAGCCGGATGGTGCACGGTGATCAGGCGTTCATCCACCACCGGCCAATCCTGGCCGGCGACGAGCTGGCCACCACATTGCATGTCGACGGCGTCCGGACCATGGGTGGCAACGATCTGCTCACAGTGCGTTGCGAGATCACCGACCGCGCGGGCGACTCGGTGACCACCGCCCGATCGCTGCTTGTCGTCCGCGGCCCAGACAAGGAACCGGACGGGGAGCAAGACCGGTGACCCGACGCCGCCGCACCGAGGTCGCCGAAGGGGAAGAGCTGCCCGTCCTGCAGGTCAGCGTCAGCCGAGCCGAGTTGATCCGCTACGCCGGAGCCTCCGGCGATTTCAATCCGATCCACTGGAGTGAACGGATCGCTCGTGACGCCGGCCTACCCGACGTGATCGCGCACGGCATGCTCACCATGGCGCTGGCCAACCGCCTGGTGACGGGATGGGCCGGCGATCCCGGCGCCATCATGGAGTGCAGGGCCCGTTTCACCCGTCCCGTCGTGGTACCCGATGACGGTAAAGGGGCACTGGTGGAAGTGTCCGGCACGGTGTCGCAACGGCGTGACGACGGCACCGTCGTGGTCGCCATCACTGCCCGGGCTGGCGGTCAGACCGTGCTCGGCATGGCCACCGCCACCGTCGCACTGGCATAAGTGTCCCTGTTTTACTGGGAGGAATGTCCCTTTGTAGTAAATTGTCGTTGAAAAATAGTAGCGTCCACTAGCCCAGACGGAGTCTTTCGCGGTGTGGAGGGGCGGATTACTCTCCACTAAGGGTCGCCACGAACGGGCTAAGGGGTAACGAGAAGCCCTAGCGACACTGGGGGGCGTGGTGGACAAGCGGTATGAGCTTTACTGCCTGGTTGACCCGCTCTTTTACGACTCGACATCCCGGTTGGGCAAGCAGCCCAGGGACTTCCAGTTCGGCCACGCTCCGGTGCCCGACGGCTGGGTAGCCAGCGAACTTGAGGACTGGCATGTCCAGCATCCAATTGACGTGACGTTGCCTGCCCAGGGATGGAAGGTGCATATTTCGGCGTGCCTCGACAACGCCGAGCGGGTTCTGGCCGTGGTCGCGGACTACTGCCGGAACGGACAAATCGCGTTCAAATTTCGGCGCAGCCCCGAGGCACTGTTGCTGGCGAACGCCAAGTACGCAAATCGCGGGTCCAGTGGCAAATTCATCACGATATATCCGGCTGACGATGCGCAGCTGGAGACGGTGCTCACCGAGCTCGGTGAGGCGCTGGAAGGTAGCCCTGGCCCGTATGTGCTCAGTGACCTGCGGTGGGGCAACGGACCGCTGTATGTGCGCTACGGGGGTTTCGCCCAGCGGTACTGCCTGTCCGAGACCGGCTCTTGGGAACTGGCGATTGAGGACGCGGAAGGGCGATTGGTGCCCGACCGGCGGGGCCCCACCTTTCGATTTCCCGAATGGGTGCGCCTACCAGCGTTCCTCGAGCCGCACCTGGCAGCGCGTAACAGCGTGAAGGTGGATGACCTGCCTTACCGGATCGAGCGGGCGCTGCACTTCTCCAACGGGGGTGGCCTCTACGCGGGCCGACACATTCAGACCGGTGCGCAGGTTGTGCTCAAGGAGGCCCGGCCGCACGCCGGGCTGGACGTGGACGGCACCGATGCGGTAGCCAGGTTGCGCCGCGAGCAGGAGATCCTTGAGCGGCTCGACGGGCTGGACGTCGTGCCGGCGGTGCACGACTCGTTCACCCTCGGGGAGCATTACTTCTTGGCCCTGGAGTTCGTCGACGCCACCCCGCTGCGGTCTGCCATTGCTGAGCGGTACCCGCTGGTCAAGCCCGACGCCGGCGAGCGGGCCATTGCCGAGTACACGGCGTGGGCTCTCGACATTCAAGCCAAACTTGAACGGGCGGTCGATTCGCTGCACGAGCGGGGAGTCGTCATGGGGGACCTGCACCCGTTCAACGTCCTGCTGCGGCCAGACGGCCGAGTGGTATTGATCGACTTCGAGATAGCGGCGGGCATCGAGGAAGGGCGCAGGCAGACCCTCGCCGCGCCGGGATTCGCCGCGCCGCGGGACCGTACCGGCTTTGACGTTGATCGCTACGCGCTGGCCTGCCTGCGCCTGTTCTTGTTCCTCCCGCTGGCCCCCTTGATGGCGCTCGACCGGGCCAAGGCAGTCGATCTCGCCGCCGTGATTTCCGAGTCGTTCCCCGTCCCGGCACCCTTCCTCGACGAGGCCGTGCAGGTGATTGTCGGCTCGTCGCGCGCCGGGTCATCTCGTCCGCGGCTTCCGCTGGACCCGGAGCGAGACAGCTGGGAACGGATCCGTGAGTCGATGGCGGGGGCCATCCTCGCCAGCGCCACTCCGGACCGTGACGATCGACTGTTTCCCGGCGATATCGAGCAGTTCCGGACCGGCGGGCTGAACATCGCTCACGGGGCAGCGGGGGTGCTCTACGCACTGGACGTGACTGGCGCCGGTCGCTATCCGGAGTACGAGGAGTGGCTGCTGCGGCGGGCTGTCGACCCGGTTTTGGGGACGACCAGGCTGGGCTTCTACGACGGTCTGCACGGCGTGGCTTACGTGCTCGACCAGCTGGGGCAGCGGGCTGAGGCGTTAAAGGTCCTCGACCTTTGCGCTACCGAACTGGACGGGAAGTGGGGCCGGCTGGGTCTCGACCTGCACGGCGGGCTGGCCGGTATCGGTCTCAACCTGGCACATTTCGCCACGACCACCGGGGAGCCCGCATTGCGCAGCGCGGCGTTCGACGTGGCGCAGGCGGTCGCCGACCGGCTGGGGGACGCCGACGCGGTCGGCGAGGTGAGCGGTGGTTCCCATCCCTACGCCGGGCTCATGCACGGCTCCGCTGGTCCGGCCCTGCTGTTCGTTCGCATGTACGAGCAGGTCGGCCAGCCTGTTCTGCTCGACGTGGCGCGGACCGCACTTCGACAGGACCTCCGACGCTGCCGTATCCACAACGACGGGAGCATGGAGGTCAACGAGGGCTGGCAGACCATGCCCTACCTGGCGGATGGCAGTGTCGGCATCGGGCTGGTCCTTGACCGGTACCTCACCCACCGACATGACGATCAGTTCACCGAGGCGGCCGGTCGCATCCGCCGCGCCGCGCGGTCCCCGTTCTACGTCCAGGGTGGTCTCTTCCACGGCCGGGCCGGCATGATCCTGCACCTTGGCCACGGACACCCGCCGCGCGATCACACCGTTGCCGATCACATCCGGCGATTGGCCTGGCACGCAATCGACTACCAGGGTTGCGCCGCGTTCCCCGGCGAGGGGCTGCTCCGGCTATCCATGGATTTGGCCACCGGCACCGCCGGGGTGTTGCTCGCTGTCGGCGCCACCCTGCATTCAAAGCCCGTGCACCTGCCGTTCCTCGCTCCCCCACAGCCGGCCCCGGCCCGAACCGGGTCCGCAACACCATCTATCCGAAGGAGGTGAATTCACATGTCACTGCTCGACCTGCAGGATATGGAGACGCCCGAAGCCTCGAGTGACAAACTCGGCCTGGGCAGCAGCCATTGCGATGGCGGCGGCGGCGGGAGCGTACTCAGCCTGCTGCTGTGCGGCTGAGCAGCTCTGGTGAGGGTACCCGCCCGGCGCATCCTCACCGCCAAGATGAGACCCCGC
>JALZDU010000183.1 GCA_030862405.1 Actinomycetota bacterium
TGCGGGGGGAGCGGCCACTGGGTTTGCTCACCGGCGTGGTCGGTATCGATCTGGTGGGCCTGTCCGAGGCCGCGGCGCGGCGGCGACTGCGCGACGAGATCACCGCCGCGGTGCGGGGCCGGGCCAAGCCCGGCTCACCACCACCGTTTCCCCTGGCAGGGCGGGCGGTGCCGGCCGAGCCCCGGTTTCCCGGTGCGTTGCCGGAGGTGTTCACCGTGCCGGGTCGCAATCCGAACTTCACCGGCCGGACCGACGAACTCGACACCATCCGGACCGCCCTGGGCACGGGGACGGCGATGACGGTGCAGGCGGTCCACGGGCTGGGCGGGGTCGGCAAGACCAGCTTGTGATCGAGTACGCCCACCAACGTGCCGCCGACTACGACCTGGTGTGGTGGGTCAACTCCGAGCAACCCAGCCTGATCAGCAGCCAGCTCGCCGCGCTCGCCGGGCCACTGGGCTTGTCACCCAACCCGGACCAGGAGATCGCGGCGCGGGCGGTGGGCGCCGAGCTGCGACGCCGACAACGCTGGTTGTTGGTCTTCGACAACGCCGTGGACATCGCCCACATCCGGCCGTTGCTTCCCGGCGGGACGGGACATGTCCTGATCACCACCCGGCGTGGTGGTTTCGGCTATCTCGGCCCGGTGCTCGACCTCGACGTGCTCCCCCGCGCCGAAGCGGTCACCCTGTTGCGCCGCCGGGCACCCGCGCTGACCGACGATCAGGCCGACACCCTCGCCGAGTTGCTTGGTGACCTGCCGCTGGCCCTGGAGCAGGCCGCCGCCTACCTGGACCAGACCCAGCTGCCCCCCGCCGACTACCTCCACCTGCTCACCACCCGCGCCGCTGACCTGTACGGCCGCGGTCGGGTTGTGGAGCACCAGCACACCATCGCCACCCTCTGGTCACTCTCCCTCGACCAGCTCCACGCGGCCCAGCCCGCCGCGGTGCAGCTGCTGGGCCTGTGCGCCTGGCTCGCGCCCGAACCCATCCCCCTGGACTTGTTCACCGACCACCCCGAGCAGTTGCCCGCACCCCTGGACCAGGTTGCTGGTGATCCGTTGGCCTTTGCCGAGACGGTCGGCGCGGTGGTCGACTACTCCCTGGCCCGGCGTAGCGACGCTGGTCTGGTGCTGCATCGACTGGTCCAAGCGGTCCTCCGCGAGCTCGGACCCGCCCAGCCCGAAGACCCGCGCCCGCTGCCGGTCGTGCTCGGCCTGCTCCGCGCTGACCTCCCCGCGCAGATCGAGGCTGCACCGCAGAACTGGCCCCGCTGGCGACAACTGCTTCCCCACGTCCTGACCGCGACCGCCCACCACGACGACACCAACCCGACCGCCGCGAGCACAATGGCCTGGCTGCTTGACCGCGCCGCCGCCTACCAGCGAACTCACGGCCAACCAGGCACCGCCCGGCCCCTGCTGGAGCGGGCCCTCCGAATTGCTGAGACCGCCCACGGACCGGACCACTCTCGGGTCGCGACCACCCTGAATCACCTCGCCTTGGCGCTGATCGACCTGGGTGATCCGGGCGCCGCCCGGCCTCTGCTGGAGCGGGCCCTGTACATCGACGAGACCACCCACGGACTCGAGCACCCCCAGGTCGCTGCCGATCTGAACAACCTCACCTTGGTGTTAAGCAGGTTGGGTGAACCGGCCACCGCCCGGCCTCTGCTAGAGCGGGCCCTGCACATCCACGAGACCGCCCACGGACCCGACCACCCCCACGTCGCCAACATCCTGAACAACCTCGCCTGGGTACTGCGTGAGCTGGGTGAACCCGGCACCGCTCGACCCCTATGTGAGCGGGCCCTTCGCATCCGCAAGTCCGTCTACGGACCCGACCACCCCGACGTCGCCACCGCACTGAACACCCTCGCCTTGGCGCTGCACGATCTGGGTAAGCCGGGCGCCGCCCTGCCCCTGCTGGAGCGCGCCCTGCGCATCGATGAGACCGCCTACGGACCCGACCACCCCCAGGTCGCTACCGATCTAAACAACCTCACCTTGGTGCTAATTGGGTTGGGTGAACCGGCCACCGCCCGACCTCTGCTAGAGCGGGCGCTGCACATCCACGAGACCGCCTACGGACCCGACCACCCCTACGTCGCCACATCCCTGCACAACCTCGCCCGGGTACTGCGTGAGCTGGGTGAAGCCGGCACCGCCCGACCCCTGTTGGAGCGGGCGCTGCACATCCACGAGACCGCCTACGGATCCAACCACCCAGCGTCCGTCCGCATCCGGCAGGCGCTGCGGAAAGCTTGATCACACGTCGGCCTGACTTGCGTGTTAGTCGCCGCACACGGCGCTGGTGGGGGAGTGGTGAGGTTGTCCCGGGTCTCGTGGAACTTGAGGTGGCGGTCCCCCACCTGAGCCCTGCCATGGGGTAGGTACTCGGGTGAACCGCGAAGAACACCACGAGGAAGGGGACCGCCGTGCGCAAGATCTACCAGAACGAGAAGATCGACACGAGCCAGCCCGCCGTGCCCGAGCAGGTGAGCGTGGTGCTGGCCGAGTTGGCTGGCGAGCTGCGGGAGGG
>JALZDU010000221.1 GCA_030862405.1 Actinomycetota bacterium
CATCGATCTGAACGTGGAGCGCAACGTGCTCACCGTCAAGGCCCAGCGGCAGCCCACCACGGACACCGAGCAGGTGGAGACCTTGGTAGCCGAGCGGCCCTATGGGGCGTTCTCCCGGCAGCTGTTCCTGGGTGAGACGCTGGACACCGACCGGATCGAAGCGCACTACGACGCCGGCGTGCTCACCCTGCGAATCCCGGTGGCCGAGCAGGCCAAGCCTCGCAAGATCGAGATCAGCGCTGGAAAAAAGGAGATCACCAGCTGAGACCCACGATCTGGCTTAGGCGCTGAGTGCCGCCAGACCGGGCCCAGTGGATGCCCGCCGTGCTGACCGTCGGTGGCGCAGGTTCTCAATATCGGGGGATCTCTGCGCGGGGTGACCTGGCGGTCATCGGTCAGCACGGCGTGGGTGCCCGCCCGAAGCGGTGGGTTGGCACATCGGCATTGCGTGGGGGGGCCAGGCTGACTGGCCCCCCTACGCGGCTCTGATTATCGGCCCTGGCCCGGGGTGGTGCTTGCTGCCGCCGGACCGGGTGGGCGTGTCTGTAGACCTCCGATCAGCCGTAGTCACGGCGACGCAGGGCCTGGTGCACCGTGGCGGCGAGTTGGTCAACTCCGCGCTTGCGGCCACCGCGACGCAAACGCTGCAGCGATCTTGCCTTGGTCAGCGTGGTGGCGTGAGCCGGTGTGGGGCGATGGCCAGCACGGCGCGAGCGTCCGCGCTGGCCAGGTCGGTGGTGTTGGCTGCGGTGAAGGCCTCCAGGAAGGCTGGACAGTACTCGGCTAGGCCGAACTGCGTGTTTACGCCTTGAGAAACTTGTCGCTCTATTAGAGGTTAAGTGGTTTCGGTGATGGAGGAAGGAGTGACTCATGGCCGGATCTACAATGCTGCAGGAATTCAAGAACGAACCGCTAGACGCTCCGTGGCCAGTACCCAGCCGCCAGCCGCTGTCTTCACCCTCGACCGGGCCCCGGTCAACCGCACCCGTCCTTGCGGCGGTCGCACCCACCGTAGGGTTTCGGCTCGACAGCGAGCAGACCGCTGCGCTGCACCGCCACATCCCGGCGCTGGCTGAAACCGTCCGTGAAATCGTCAGGCAGGGCCAACCGGCCCAGCTGGTGATCGACCTTAGCGAGCTCGCACCCGCTCCCTTCTACCAAGAACTGGCGTGTTTGTGTGCTGTCCTGCGCCGCATTCTGGGTCCGCGCACTCCGATCGTCCTGGCCGGCGCGAACCCCGCGGTGGCGTGGTCGCTGCAGTCGGGATACCTACCCGAGGGTGTCACCATCGTGACGACCAGGCGTCATCGGCATCCCACCCGGTGACTGAGACCGTCATTGGCATCGGCGACGAGGTCTGCACAGGCTGTATCACCACTTGGTAAGCACACCCTCGCGCTGCCTGAGCACAGGACCGCACGTGCGTCTCTCGTAGCTCTGTTCCACGCCTGGGTAGCACCTCGGTGGCGCCGTCCCAGTCAACCCCGGCGAGTACCTTTTTACCCCGGCGCTTGTGGCCCATCGGACCGAGCAGCGGAGCGCCCTAGGCCTGGTTGTGGATCTCTGCCGCGTCGTCATTGCCATGGTCGAGGAGGTCTTGCTCATTCCCACGAGGCCCCGTTGGCAGCTGCGTTAAACTCTAGACGATGGCCGTACGGGAAACCCGGTGTGTACGACCAATTATCAGCGAGAACTCGCCAGGGAAGGTGTCAAGGTTCATGTGCCGGTCAACGGTCAGAGCTGCCCGCTGATCCAATCCCAGGCGTGGCGCAGTCGGGACTGAATCGGGCTCTCCACGGGATTGTCTGGGTTGGTCGGCCTTGTGGACTTCTGGCTCGGGTCATGAAGTTTGTCGCGATCAACCGACAGCAGTACTCCTCGCTCGTGCAGTGCAGCTATCTGGTCCCTGTCGGCGAATAGGTGACGACCCGGCAGCGGCAAGGTGTGCACGATCAAGCCTTCAAAGATGTCTGTGGGCTCGTCGATTACCACGTGCTCCAGAACCCCCACACGCCGCCCACTCCGGTCATAAACTGGGGTGCCGTCCTTGAGAGCGAGGTAGGCGACCGGTCGGCCCAGCTCAGCGGGGTCCGTAACCGGCTGTTTTCCTTGTTCGCTCATCGCTAATCTCAGACGTCATCAAATCGCTCGTCGTGGCCGTATTTCCCAGCGGTGGTTCTCATGTTGGAGGATATGCCTTGATGGTCTACCCATTCTCCTCCGGAGCGAAACGCGACACAACTAGCCAAACGTGAGGCCGTGGACATGCCACGTCGCATGTCTGCGTTGCCACCCATCAGCTGCGCAACGAGTACCGAAGGCGTTACTGCGTCCAGCCTTCTTAACGCGACGACATCAGCTCGGGCCGCTGTTGTCGGCTGTGCAAGTAGCGAAACCCTGGTCAACGTGCCTGGCAGAGCTTCGGGCCGCAGCGACTCACCCCGGCGGGTCATGGTGACAAGCCACGGCGTGGAGGACCGTTGGATGTGTCTGATGGATCTGTTCTGGGCATCCCCAGGTGCGCGGTCGTGGCCAGAGCATCAGGTGGCGATGCCCCGCCTCGGCCAGCACGGACGCAAATGCATGGAAACGCCCTGTGTCCCGAGCCGCGAGAAAGGGTGGGCACGATGGCCGGTACCGCAACACTCAACCGCAGTGAGTGGAAGAATGCGTTCGACCAGCTGACGGCCGACTGCCAAGGGAGGCACGTGACGATCGAGTTGCTCGATCCGGTGGCCGGACACCAGCATGAGGTGGAACGGCTGCCGTTTTCCTACATCAGCTACGACCCAAAGGACGATGTGGTCATAGTCGCCGTCGGCGGAAACTCGCCACAGTATCCGGTAGTGCTCCGGCACATGGTATGGCATCCGGCTGCGGTAGACATTGCCGTCGAGGAGGTGTCGGGATCGGCAGCACGAATCGCCGAGCCAGATGGCACGACCACCCTAGTGACTTTCTTCTCTGATCGGACGGAGCCCTGACGTCTGTCCGATCCTCGGGCACCTGATCTTAACCACTAGGACGTCGGGATTCACGGTCAGCACGATAACGCGCGGCCAGCGCGCTGGCTGGTACCGTGCCTGCCTAACAGCTTGTGATCAGGGTGGCTCGCCGCATTGCGGCCGCACGGTGAAGGGAGCCGCCCGGTTCAATGCGAACGATTTGACGGCTGCCAGCCCGGGTCTACCAGGTTTGCCGAACTTGGCGGGCTACCCGATGACTGCATAGGTATCGGCCAAACACGCGCCAGCGTGTTCGCCAATCTCGCAGACATCCGGGGGGAACCGGTCGAGCGGACGCTGTGGGCGCGGTACTCCCGACCGGGGTCCGGCACGCGCGGCGGCTGGACGGGCCCCGATCCCTTGGTTGACGTAGCACCGACGCGTCGTCCTCTCTCCGGTAGAAGGCCACCCGGCACCGTGGCTCGACGGAGTGGATGGAGGCGCAGCGCGCCGCTACAGCGCTAGAGACCTAGATAAGTGGGGCGGGTGGGAGTCGAACCCACGACCTGACGGATTATGAGTCCGCTGCTCTGACCTGCTGAGCTACCGCCCCGGACGGGTGCCGAGGCTAGCTCACCCGCTGGCCTCGCCCTCTGAGGGGCTCGTCGATCCCGGTTGTGACGCAGCACGCACTCCTATGTTGATCTTCACGGCAGAGCCGCGGACCGTGCAGCGAGCCGGCACTCGTCCGACGGCCGTGTAAACAGCAGCTGAACAGGACCACGAGGTCGCGGGTTGGGTGCCGCCCCGACTTACGCTCGGCGAGTGGAATCAGCCGGCACGGTCCACCATGGGTGGCACCGCGCGACGTCTCGCTACACCGTCACAACGGCGGTGGTGAGTAGCGCTTCAGCGACACGTTCAACACTGGCGTATCCAGTGATGACCGCGATCGGCTTTGTTGAAGGCCCCACCCGACGACCGCCCCCACGACGGCCGATTTCTGCCACAGCTGCCGCCCCGATCACTCCGCACACCGCCCGCGTACCTCGACGCGCTGAACGGGAGGGTGTCGTCCCGCGTGGTCACCACGACCCCGCTGGTCATCGCGGACAGCCGTGTGCAGCTGGCGGCTGGGATCAGCGAGACAGAGTGATCACCGCCGGAGGCACCCGATGAGCCACGACCCAACCAAGAGGAGCCACCGTGACCCCGACTGTTGACACCGTCGCCGCTCAGATCAGCGCACCCATCCCGGCGCTGGCCGACCTGATCACCGACTCGCTGTCTGTGACCCACCTAGTCGACGGCCACTTCGTCCGCATGGAAGCCACTGTCCATGGTGACTGCATCACGCTCGACATCACCCGCATCGAGTTCCACACCGACACCGACACCACCGTGCGGGTGTTTCTGCAGCCGTCGGTGCCGATCACAACGGCGCCGGGCGCCGCGGAGCCGAGGTTCGAGATCGCGACTCGGCATGAGCATCCCCAGGCCCGTGCCATGGTCTGATCGAGACAACGCCATGTGCTTGGCAACGACGGTTCAGGATCGCTGCATGAGCCCCCCACTGCGCGGGTAAAGAGGCCGAGGCGCTCAACCTTGCGCTCTCAACGACCGCCGCGGCGGTCGCAGGTAGGGTGGCGAGCAGCGGGCCCGGAGGCGAACCACCGGAGGGGAGCGATGGCAGAGTTCATTCCGCACAGTTCCTGGATGCGCGACATTCCCGACGATGCTCGAGTGACAGAACTGAGCATTCCTGGCACGCATGATACCTGTAGCGTTGACGGCCTCCTCGGTTTCGGCAAGACCCAGAACCTTGACCTGGTAGACCAGCTGAACGCAGGAATACGCTTTATCGACATCAGACTCTCACATTATCGGGATAACCTCTTCGTTCACCACGACGTAGTGCATATGGGGAAGTGCTACGCAGATGTTCTGGATGTTTGCTCCAACTTCCTCAATGACCACCCTTCTGAAACGATTTTGATGTCAGTCAAGGACGAAGAACGCTTCGATAGCACCCTCGGCAGGTTTGCCCCTTCCGAAGTCTTTGGAAAGTGCCGAGGCGACCGGGCGAACTGGGTGGTGCGGTCGAACGCGTTTGAAGACGCATTCCAAGCGAGAACGTGGCAGCAAGTCGACGATGAATCGCTATTCTACAACCTCACCATCCCTCTTCCTGGGTCCCAGGCCGTCAGTTCTGCGCTCACGTCCCATACGACATTGGGGGAAATCCGCGGTAAGGTGGTATTGCTGCGCAGGTTCAAAGGCGGTCAGCACATCGGGTTCGACCTCACCTATTGGCCGGAAAATCGCCACTTCAGAAGTGGCAAAAGTCTAATTTATGCCGTCGAAGACCGCTATCTTGCCCCTGGAGAAGAAAGCAAGTACAAATTCGCCATAGCGCACATAGAGGAAGCGCGGCGTCGGGCTCCCAGAGATCTGTACATCACGTTTTCCAGCGCCATCAACCTGAAGGCGCGTGGTTACGCTAGATTTATCAATCCACGTCTCAGTGACTACCTTGCAGGATCCCCACGCGGGCGCGTCGGGATTATCGCGATGGATTACTTCGAAGAGCCTCGAGAGTTGGTCTCCAACGTGATCAGAACGAACTTCACGATGGAAGCGGCCGCCGGTCAGAGCGGTGGACCCCCCAGCCATGGTCGACATGCCACTCGGTGACCACGTTGCTCCGATGGCCAGTGGAGCGGATCTTACGGGATTAGGAGCTTGCTGCGGCGAGCTGATGAGGCTCTCCGAGTTGGACTCGAACCAACAACCCTGCGATTAGCCACCAACCGCAAAACCAGGTAGACACTGTCACCCGTCAACTGAGGCCAATCTGGCACCCATCATCTGAAATCAGACATATGAAAGCCGGCGTCGGGCGCGCCAGGGCCGCACCCTTGCCTTCTTACGCGGCATCGCTTTAGCAGCTCTTCCATTTAGAAGCTCTTCCATCACGCTACTCTTAACGTTGTAACACGTGGATCCTGACTAAGTCACAACCTCGTCATCGGAGCGCCCTGACTGGCCAGCTGCTCTGACTTTACCGAGTCAACCTGCTGGGCCAGTCGCGCCATGAACCGACCTTTCAAGATCCTCATGCTCGTATGATGGTCATGAACGGCTGGGTAGGTACTCGGTGGTTGCAATCTACGTGAAATGTTCGCTTGTATCCGTAGTTGTTCATCCGAATAGGGCTCGCCTGAACGTGTATGTGCTGCCCGTTCGGGTGCTGTTGTCGACTCCCCTCGTTCCGAGTTATGGCGTGAAGGACTAAGGAGGATTAAAATCAAAATAGGGTTAATTCGTTGGATAAAGGGAGTCGACATGACTATGCTGTTAGAACGAGTTGGCACGTTTGCCGACACCATCACGGACAAGTTGATAATCCGCCGTCCGCCACTAACCCCTGTAGCGTGCCTAGCCCCTGGCTCTCAGTGTGATTACGGTTATCAGTGCTGTTCCCAAGGTTGCTCCGAAAATGTGTGCGAATAGGGGCTGCCGGGTGTTGGAGGTGTTGGGTGTCGTATGTGGTTGATGGGTCGCGTGCGGCTTTGGGCGTGTTGTTTTTCCTGTCGGTGGTGAGCAAGTCACGTAACCGGGTGTCATTTCGGGAGTTTCGGGATGCAATGGTGAGGCTCGCCCCATGGACGGCGCCAACGGTCACCTGGTGCGCGGTCGGGGTGGTGGTTGTTGAGTGGGCCGTGGTGGTTGTGTTGGCGGTGCCTGGGTGGTTTTGGGGCATGGTGGCGGGCGGGTTCGTGGCGGCGCTGGTGCTGTTGGTGGTGTTTAGTGCGGTGTTGGTGGGGGCTATTCGTCGGGGCATGGTGGTGGGGTGTCGGTGTTTCGGTTCTGGTTTGCGGCCTGTGGGTGCTGTGCAGGTGCTGCGTAACGTGCTGGCGATTGTGGTGGCTGCCATGGGTCTGGTCTCGCTAGTCGTTGGAGGGGGTGGCGGGGGCAGACCTGAGGGAATCGCGATCTCAATGGTTGCGGGACTGGTGTTGGGGGCGTTGTTGGTGTCGCTGGATGAGTTGGTTGATCTGTTCGTCGATCAGACGGTCGGCACGCCGCGACGGGTGCGTTGAGACGGCTGGGGGTGTGGGGGGATGGGTTTCCTGGTTGCGGTGGTGGTGTTGCAGACTGCGGTGACGTTGGTGGTTTTGCTGGTGATGGTGGGGTTGGTGCGCCGGTTACGGGTCCATTCTGATCTGCTGGCCGGCTTGGTGGAGGGCGGCGAGAAGCTGCTTGCGGTAGGTACTGCCATGCCCACGTTCTCCACGACGGCCACCGATGGGACCACGGTGGACAGTCACCTGCTCGCGGGGCCGGCCGCGGTCGCGCTGATGGCGGTGGACTGTCCACACTGCCGGACCAACCTGCCCGAGTTCGTTGCCTACGTGCGTGGCGCGGGCTACCCGCGTGAGCGGGTACTGGCGGTGGTCGCGGTTGGTGAGGGCACCGATGGTGTCGCGGCCGCTGAGATGCTCGACTCGCTGGCGTCGGCGGCCACCGTGGTGCGAGAGCCCGTTGCTGGCGGGATAGTGACAGAGGCGTTCGGGGTGCAGGCCTATCCCTCCTTCTATCTCCTGGGTCCCGATTCGACGGTGACAGCGGGGGCGCACGCGGTGCGCAAGCTCCCGAACGTGGCACCCAACCCAGCCAGCGTTCCCATCGCATCCGCGGTTGGCCCTTGACGGTGGACCGCAACACGAAGGCGCCATCAGGGACTGCGCTGCCGGGGAACAGCTCGGCCGGTCAGGTGGGTGGGCTGTTGGTGGTGGTGCTGTTCGCGGCACGGCTGGTGTGGCGGGCTGACCGGTCCAGGCTGCTGGTCACGATCGGCCTGCAGGTCATTTCAGCAGCCGGGTTGGGCCTGGCGGTGCTGGCTCTGCGCGGCACTTTGGGCCACGCGATGCCCTCCGGGCATGAGGTGCCCACCGGGGCATCGTTGCCCGCCCTGCTGCCGGGGATCGCGGCCCTGGTCGTGCTGGCCGCTGTCAACGGGATCGTGGGCATCGTGCGTGATGCCCACCAGCGGGTGCTGGCCATCAAGGTAGAGCGCGAAGCGCTCGGTCGGGTTCTGCGTGTGACGGCCTGCGCGGAGCCTTATCAGTTCGAGGACCCGGACTTTCACAACCGAGTCGAACGCGCGCTGTTCGCTTCGCGGACCAAGCCGCTGGTGCTGGTGTTCACCGCGCTGAGCCTGCTTCAGGCCATGTTGAGTACCGTCGCGGTAGCGGCTGCCTTCGCGACCATGGTGTGGTGGCTGGCGCCGCTGCTCGTGGTGGCCACAGTCCCCACGGTCCGCACGGCGAAACGGGTACGGCAGGCCCGTCACGAGGTGCACCGGGAGCTGGCGGAGAACCGGCGCGTCCGCGAATACCTGAGCCGTCTGGTCACCGGTCGACGAGAAGCGCAGGAGGTGCACGCCCTGGGGCTGGGTCCGCTGCTGCTGCAGCGTTGGCGGGCCCGTTATGAACACGATGTAAACCGCCAGACAGAACTGAACCGCTTATTGCTATGGCGGCAGTTAGCGGCCCGGGGGCTCAGCGACATCATCGTGGTCGTTGCGCTGGGCGGCCTAGCCGCAGCGGCCTACACCGAGTCGATTTCGTTGCCGACCGCATTGACCGCGGTGGCCGGGCTGTGGATGCTGTCCACCCACGTCCGCAACGCGGGCGCCATGGTGGCCAGCGCCGGCGACACCGTCCTCTACATCAACGACCTGCGCAGTCTCACCAGTCAGGACACCCCACCACCACAACTGGCACCCGGATCCACCCCGGCGCTGCGTTCGCTGTCCACCCGCGACCTGTGGTTTTGCTACCCCGGCTCGGCCAAGCCAACCCTGCGCGGGGTCACGGTAGACCTCCCAGCCGGACAGGTCATCGCACTGGTCGGGCACAACGGCTCGGGCAAGACCACACTGGCCAAGATCCTCGCGGGCATCTACCCACACGATCGAGGAGAGCTGCTCCTCAACGGTAGGGCACCCCAGGACCGCGCTCACCTGCGCGAGCTGTCCACGGTGGTGTTCCAGGACTTTCTGCGCTACCAGCTGTCCGTCACCGACAACATCGCCTTCGGTCGGCCGGGCGCACCCGTAGACCACGACGCCGTCCGTCGCGCCGCCCAGCGTGCCGGCATCGACACCGCACTGCGCGCCCTCGACCACGGCTACGACACCGTCCTGGGCAAGGAATTCGCCCAGGGCACCGACCTGTCTGTCGGACAGTGGCAACACCTCGCCCTGGCCCGCGCGTTCTACCGCGACACGCCGCTGGTCGTGCTCGATGAGCCAACGGCCTCCCTCGATCCTCAGGCCGAAGCCCGCCTTCTAGCCCACATCCGTCGGCTGTTCACCGGCCGCACTGTGCTGCTCATCTCCCACCGTCTGCACAGCGTGCGCGACGCCGACCACATCTACGTCCTCGACCACGGCACCATCACCGAGCACGGCACTCACCAGGAACTGATCGCCCGCCACGGCCAGTACGCCAACCTCTTCCACACCCAAGCAGCCGGCTACCTCACCGCACTACCGCAATCCGCCCCCTCAGCCACCCTGAACGGGACTGCCCGAACCCCGGCATAAATGATCATGGTGTTGCAGATGTCACCATCGCAGTCGACGAGACCACCCTGCGCGTCTACGACCAGCGTGACTCGACACAAAGCCTACGGTCACACCACCAACCGCAAGACCGGTTAGGCAACGCCACCATCAACTGAGGCCGATGTGTCACCCATCATCTGGAACTAGACACCCCCCACATGTCTGACTCCGATTGATGGGTAACACGCTGGCTCCAAATGATGGGTAACACTGCCGCATGCCCGAGCTGCTTGCGGGCTGATCAGGTCTGCGGAGCAGGCTGCGGCGAACGCAGGCCAAGCGGGTCCAACCGGCGCAACGGTTGCCGGACGGTGAGTGAGACACCCGGGCCTGCACGGTGGAGTTGGCGGTGCCCAAGTTGCAGGAGGGCTCGATTTCCTGGACTGGCTGTGACGCATCGCCGCCGGGGTTGGACGCTGTGACGAGCGTTTCCGGCCCTTGTGACGACTTGTGACGGGATTGCGTGACGGCCATGTTGCGCTGATCAGTCGTCGTCTGTGCCGAGTACGCGGCTCTCTCTGACCCGTTCGTCCGCGCGGACGTCCGCGCCTCGCTCGCGCCTGCACGCATAGGCGCGCCCACCCGCCATGGACGTCCGGCGGACAAACACCCACGACGGCGCGAGGGTCCGGCGCTGGAGTGATCCGCTCCGCAGGAACCATCCCGGCTGACTAACGGTGACAGAGAGTCACAGAGACCCAATCAGGGAGACAGTAAGGGACGCAGGGAGTTCTCCCTGTCCGGGTCCCTGCCCTGCCTCCCCGCCCTGAGCTGCACCAACACCAAACAGAGATGCAGTTCCCTCCGCTTCCTTAGGCCCCGG
>JALZDU010000239.1 GCA_030862405.1 Actinomycetota bacterium
CCAGCCAGGTGGTCACGGTGGCCGACACCAGCTTGATCCACGGATCGGTGTTGCGCGCCGCGATCCGGATGCCCACGTAAGCCAGGGTGCCGAACAGCAGCAGCACCACCAGGCAACCCAGGAAGCCCAGTTCCTCGCCGATGATCGCGAAAATGAAGTCGTTGTGCGCGTTGGGCAGGTAATCCCATTTGGCGCTGCCCTGCCCGAGCCCCACTCCCCACCAGCCGCCGTCGGCCAGGGAGAACATTGCCTGGCGAGCCTGGTACGCCGCTCCCTGAGCGTCAGCGCCCGGGTTCAGGAAGGACGCGATCCTGGCCGATCGGTAGCTGGCGACGCTGGCCAGGACGAGCGCACCGGCGACCGCGGCGATCGCGATCGCGCCGAACAGCTCAGCCGGCGCACCGGCGAACCACAGCAGGGCGAGCAGCACGATGGCCAGCGTGATGGTGGTGCCCAGATCGGGTTGCAGCATCACCAGTCCGAAGA
Organism: Actinomycetota bacterium; assembly: GCA_030862405.1. GTDB lineage: Bacteria > Actinomycetota > Actinomycetes > Mycobacteriales > Pseudonocardiaceae. The sequence goes on from JALZDU010000239.1 coordinate 487, forward strand.
TCCCAATGGCCACCGGAACCACCGGCACCAGCAGGTGGCGCCACTGGTCGAGCATCGTTCGCTTGGTGATCAGCACGTGCGCGCCCCAGAGCGTCAAGGCGAGCTTGGCGATTTCAGAGGGTTGCACGGATAGTGGGCCCAGCCGCAGCCATTGCTGCCCACCGTTGATCCTGGCGCCGGCCGGACTGAGCACCACCACCAGCAGCAGGACCGACACCACCAGGAACAGCCCACTGGTGCCCCGCAGCAGCCGCACCGGCATCCGCAGCCCGATCCAGAACAACACAAGCCCGACGCCGCAGTACGCCAGTTGCTGGATGAATACCGCATAGGAGGACCCGGCTTGGGTGTAGGACTGCACGTTGGACGCCGACAGGACCATCACCAAGCCGAAAAGGGTCAGCAGGCCGAAAACGGCGAGCACCAGGTGCAGCGAGGTGAGCGGGCGGGCCAGCCAGGCGGTGAGCTGGGTGCGGACCGCTGCCCACTGAGTGGCGGGGTAGGTCTGCTGGCGCGAAGATGCCTCGTTCACCGGGCCCCCGGATGCAACGGCGTCTCGCGCAGCGCGGCGACTGCGGCGGCGAATGCCCGACCACGCTGGGTGTAGTCGGTGAACATGTCCATCGATGCTGCCGCGGGGGCAAGCAGCACGACATCGCCTGGGCGGGCCAGCTCGGCGGTGGCTGCGACCACCTCGATCATGGCGCTATCGTCTCCCGAATCCACCACCCGCACTGGGAGGTTGGGTGCGTGTCGCGCCAGCGCGGCGGCAATCACTGCGCGATCCGCGCCGAGTAGCACCGCACCCACCAGCCGATCCCGGGTGTCGATGACGAGTGAGTCCACGTCGACGCCCTTGAGCAGGCCCCCGGCCACCCATACCACCCGCTGGTGGGACAGTACGGCGGCCCGCGCCGCGTGCGGGTTGGTGGCCTTCGAATCATCGACATAGCAAACTCCGGCGTATGCGCCAACGGGTGCTCCACGGTGGCTGCCCGGGGTAAAGGCGCGCAGTCCCTGGGCGACACCCTGCGCTGTGACGCCAATCGAACGGGCCAGCGCCGCCGCGGCCAGCGCATTGGCAAGGTTATGTGGACCGCCCGCGCGGACGTCGGCGACTTCGGCCAGCGCAGTGCCCTCCGCAAAGACGCGGTCGACGAGCTGCCGACCCACAATCCCCAGCTGACCTGCCCTCGGCTCGCGGGTGGTGAAGCCCGCCCCGCCGCGCCCGGTGGCCAGCCGCGTCGACCACTCGTCGTCGACGTTGAACACCGCGGTGGTGTGCTGACCGTACACGCTGCCCTTAGCCGCTGCGTATTCTGCCATGCAGCCATGCCAGTCCAGGTGATCTGCGGAGACGTTGAGCACCGCAGCGGCACGAGGGTTCAGCTCGCGCGACCAGTGCAGCTGGAATGATGACAGCTCCACGGCGAGCACCCGGTGGCCGGCCCGCACCGCGTCTAACACCGGGAAACCGACGTTGCCGCACGCCACCGCGTCCAACCCGGCGGCGTGCAGGATCGACTCGAGCATCCCCACCGTGGTGGTCTTGCCATTGGTGCCGGTGACCACCAGCCAGTCAGCTGGGTCACCGTGAGCACGGTCGACCCAGCGAGCCAGCGTCACGTCGCCGATCACCGGCACTCCGGCCTGGTGCGCGGCCACCATCAGCGGCGCGTCCGGCCGGAAACCGGGGCTAGTCACCACCAGGTCGGTGCCACGGGGCGGCGCGGTCAGGCCGGGGATCAACCGACCTGGACACTGCGCCAGGGAGCTGGCCAGCGCTTGCAGCTGGGCCGGCGACGAGTCGGTGATGGTGACGATGGCGCCCAGCTCGGCCAGCGCCCGCGCGGCCGACACTCCAGTGACCCGAGCCCCGGCGACCAGCACCCGGGCCCCGGCGAGAGCGGCGACGCCGCCGATCGGTGTGGGCATCGATCACCCGCCGGCAGCGTTGAGCCACTCGCTGTAGAACACTCCTGCGCCCAAGGCACAGCAGATGGCCGCGAGCAGCCAAAACCGGATGATGACAGTGGTCTCGGCCCACCCCGCCAGCTCGAAGTGGTGGTGAAACGGCGCCATCCGAAACGGCCGGCGATGAGTGGTGCGAAACACCGCCACCTGGATCACCACC
>JALZDU010000499.1 GCA_030862405.1 Actinomycetota bacterium
CGGAATGGTCTACAAATACGCAGGCCGATTCGACAAATCCCGCTCACAGTACAACCGGGCACTGGCGATCACCATGGCTGTCGCAGGCCCCGACTCGCCCGAGCTTGCGAGCATCTACCACAACCTCGGTGGGCTTGAACACGCTCGGAATCGAAACGCCGACGGTGAGTCCTACGCCTGCCGTTCAGTGGAGCTTCACGAGCGTGCCCTCGGTCCTGATCACCCCGTTGTGGCGGCCGATGTGGCCGCGCTCGCCGCGCTGGTCGACGGGCAAGGCCGACACGACGAGGCCGAGGCCTTGTATCGTCGCGCAATCGCGGTCTTCGAGGCCACCTACGGGGCCGACCACTACGAGCTGGCGATCAACCTGAACAACCTCGGTGTGCTGACCGCCGCTCGCGGTGAGATCATCGAAGCCGAGAGCTGCTACCTCCGCGCGCTCACCATCAAGGAGCGGGTGGTCGGTCCGGATCATCCTGATGTGGCAATGACCGCCCACAACCTCGCCATGCTGCACGGCGAGCAAAACCGGGATGTCGAAGCCGAAGCCGGCTACCGGCGCGCTCTGCGCATCTTCACCACCACACTGCCACCGGACCACCCGAAGATCGCTACCTGCCGAGAGCACCTTGCCGCCTTGCGAGTCAGCCGTACGACTTGTTGAGCAACGCGGTCACGGGGACTCTTGAGCAGCGGGCAAGCCAAGCGGGATGTCATCCGATCCGACGGTGTTGACGACCGGCGTCAGATGCCGGCTCAGGCGCCAGTAAGCCAACACCGCGAGCCCGCAGGCGGTCGTCAACCCGACCATGAGCACCTCACCGCCACCTGCACCGAGGACAACACCTGCAATAGCCGGCCCGGCAGCGAAGCCGGTAGTCCAGGCCAGCGTGTACAACCCGTTGTAGCGGCCCCGCAGCTCATCGGATGCAAGGTCATTGACCAGCGGTGCCAGGCTGGGAGACAGCAACGTTTCACCGATCGCAAAGATGGCCAGAGCCAGCGCGAACACAACAATCGCAGGCATTCCACCGCCCAGCTGTCCACCGAGCAATGTCACAAGCCAGGTCAATCCCCAGCATCCGCTCACCAGCGCGAGTCCGACGGTGCGGCGGCGCCCAGCCATCCAGCGCAGCACCAGTAGTTGCGCGGCAACAACGGTGAAAGTGTTCGCGGCAAACGCGATGCTCAGGCCTGCAGCGCTGATTCCACCGGTGCTGGTGGTGAAGGCGGGGAACGCAGCATGGAGCTGGGCAAAGCCAACCGTGACCAACAGCGCGGTGAGCAACCACACTCGCACGAAGGTGCGATCTCGCAGCACAGATAAGTAGCTTCTTGGTTCGCTTCCGATCGGGCCCGCATGCGCCGGTCCGTCGACGCGGACCGCATCGCCGATGTGTCGCAGAGCAAGCAGGATCGGCACGAACGCAAGAAAAGTCAGCCCATCGATCACATAGAGCACGACGAAGCTCTTCGGCGACGCGAGGTCAGCGACTAGGGCGCCGATCAACGCTCCCAGTCCGAACCCACAGTTGAGCGTGGCGTGCCGCACCGCGAACACACTGGAGCGCTGCCACGGAGCGACCACGGTGGCCAGCAGCGAGTCCTGCGCAGGCCAGATCACCGCCGCGCCCAGGCCGACCACCGCCGCAGCGGCGAACGCATGCCACGGCACCCGGACGAGCGCGACGCCGAAGGCACCCACCGCCGCGACGAGCAGACCGCCGATCAGTGTCCATCTCGACCCGATGCGGTCCGACAGCCACCCTCCGAGCGGGTTCCCGACGAATCCGGCCAGCGCCACGGTCGCCAGCGCCAACCCAGCAAGCTCGACCTTAAGCCCCCGAATTTGGCTCAGATACACCAGAAGGAACGGCAGCGTCAGCCCGCTTCCGACAGCAGCGACCGCATCACCGCCTAGCACTATCCATGCGGTTCGCGGCAGAGCGGGAACGAGCCTGCGGCTGGAAACCCTTCTCGTAGTGTTCATCGCCAAAGTCCCTGTGACGATGACGCTCCCCACTCGAAATTCACGGACCAGTTCATGACACGCATCGCCGCGTCGGGTGTGTCAGCGTCATGTCACATAATCGACACTGCGGCCGGCAAATGGCCGACACGGGCGCAGTGAATGGACAACCCGCCGCAAAATCGGTTGCCATTGCCGCGCCAGTCCCGACCTAGCAACGCTTGGTCGCTAGTTGAGTGCCGAGCGTAGTTTGACTGGTGACTTTGCTTTTTGTTAGCCTCCACAGTTGACCGAGATTGACATCGCCCCGATCTGTCCCACAAAGGGTTCATGTACCCCGTCCATCGTTGCTGCTGTCACCGACTACAGGTTCGGACGGAAACGCTTGCATCCTGGCTAGGATACTGGAGGTATGAGAGATCCGGCAATATGTCGAATCTAAGACGCTCGACGCGATAGCGTGTCTTGGGCGTGTGGCCACACAGCGTTTGAGCAGTCACGGGCAGCTCTTGGAAAGTTGAAACTGGAACCGAAGCCGCGGAGCTGTAAATTATCGATGGCTCAAGGCTGACAAATCGCCGAGCAGTGCGACAGGGGACAGCGGGCTCCACCACGTTCGGCCCCGGACGATCGTCAATGAGCGACTGAGGTCAAAGGGCTCCGGTCGACACGCGCGGAGCATACGGCGTTGTCCAG
>JALZDU010000286.1 GCA_030862405.1 Actinomycetota bacterium
GTGTCTGCGCGTGAAGGCGACCGGGCCGGAGCGCGTGAACACATCGAGGAAGCCCGCAGGATCGCCGCGCGCCAGGGTGAGGATCGGAATGACTACAACACCGAGTTCGGGCCGACCAATGTCGAGCTACATGCCGTCTCCGCCGCCGTGGACCTCGGCGACGCCGGCGAAGCCATCGCCCTCGCCGCGAGCATCGACACGAGTAGCCTCTCCGCGGAACGGCAAGCACGCTTCCTGATCGACCTCGCCCGTGCCCACGCCCAACGACGCCACGTGGGCGACGCCACCGCGGCCCTCCTCGACGCGGAACAGCTGGCGCCCGAGATGGTCCACGGTCACGCCAGGGCTCGCGAGACCATCCGCGAGCTGGTCCAGCTCACCGGACGACGCACACCGGAGGAGTTAATCCGCCTGGCACAGCGAGCTGCCGCCAACCCATAAAGACGGTCTCTGTTCGCCACCCGAAGATTCATCGGCCGGTCACAGATCATCAGTTGCTGCTGGCCTCCGGGCGCCGTGCTCCCAGTGCCCGACCTGACGGCGGCGGAAGTTTGATTATCCTACCGCCGTAGGTGTCTCCCGGGAGCAAGACCATCTCGGCCATATCTGGCGCGCATATCGCAATCTACCCATGGAGGCAGCCTCGTGACGTGATTAGACTCTCCGTACTTGTTCAAGGCGGCGCTTGCGGCGCCGCACCCGGCTCTGCGGCAGATGCGGCCGCAAGCACTCGCGCGGGGCGTGCGGCCTCCGGCTGGTCCCCGCGCGGCGCGCGGCTACAGGATTGCGCCGAACGTCACGATCTTGATCTCACGCCGTTGCGCCGCTCACCACTGCCCCAGGCGGCTGAATCGCCGACATGGAATTGGAGTTACTATGAGCGACCGATCGATAAGTGCCCGGGCCACTCAGTTTTGCCAACAGCCTCCCCAGGAGCGGGACGATTTACGGCTTTATCTTTCCCGGCTGATTGAAACAGCGGGTGAGCTGCAGCGACGAGTACATAAAGGGGTCGCGACAATCGTAGGAATGGTTGTGCTATTCTTCCTACTGTCTTCGGGCGACCTGTCAGGGGCAGAGTTGTTCGGCCTCAAAGTGCAGCGCTTCACATTCATTCTATTAGCTATTCCAGTAGCGACTACATTCGTGTTTGCCAACTCAATAATGCTGGCTAACGGCTTCCGAGTATACAAGGAGGTATATTTCAAGCTGACTGAGGCGTACTTTAGAAACTGGCACAATTCAAACTTGGACGAGCTCCTCTTGTTTAGCCCCGGGCAAGTTGCCAGTCCGGTACACAGCGACTTTTTTAAGCCGGGCGTCGGGCGCAAAATAGTCGATGCGACTGGATACGCCGATATGACATTACTTTTCGTTGCTCCCCTCACCTTCGTGGGTTACTCATACACTTACTTATTCACCACCGAAGCGATCCCCTTGGCTGCGACAGTTCCCTCGGCGGCCTTAGCTCTCGTCTTCCTGATACTTGGATGGCTAAATGCCGCTGTTGTTTTACCATTCACGGACGAATGACGCGTTGCTGGCCGTTACCTGCCTGGATTCGTTCCGCTTCAACATCTTACAGCACCTACTGAGAGTAGCACCGGACTATGCCGGCCCAGCCGTCCATTCCCCACTGGACATCAGCCGGTTGACGAGCCGCTGACTCTTAGGGTACTTAGAGTTGTTGAGCTGTCGCGGGTTGAAGTTCGAAGCGGTGAAGTCTCCGGTCACGAGTTGCCTGCCCATCCGAGACTCCAGGCAGCCGACGCACAGCATCCATTTCGACCCGTACTCATCCCACAGCCCATCGTGCACTACGTAGAACTCATAGAACGTGCTTATCCCGCAGTCGTCGCAGTCGAGGTCGTCCTTTGTCACCCGTCCACTATAAACGCGTCCTCGGATGGAGGCCGAGGTGCCCTCCGGGCTGGCACTGACAGGCCCGGCGTTTGCACGCAGGACATCGACCAACGTCCACCCGACGTTCCCCAGGTCACTAGCAGCTCCGACCGTTGACGCCCTGGACTGTGAGACTGTCCTTCGTCACCCGAGCCGGCCGACAGATCAACGCCAGGGCACTGCACGGCCAGTCAAGACGCGGGGTCAGACCGGCTC
>JALZDU010000301.1 GCA_030862405.1 Actinomycetota bacterium
GGCAAGCGCCCATGGGTCAGCAAGGGTGGTTTCGCTACCGAGAAAGCGGCCTGGAAAGCCTGCCGCGACGCGATGAAAGACGTCGATGACGGCCAATTCGCGCGGCCGATGCGCCGAACGCTCGGGGCGTTCCTGGTGGATGAGTGGCTGCCCGCTATTCAGTCATCGATCAAACCGACGACGTGGGACAACTGGCGGGCGTATGCGGAATCGTACGTCGTGCCGATCATCGGCGACATCAAACTCCAGCAGCTAAGCACCCCGCAGCTCATGACCTTCTACGGCCGGCTACTCAGGGAGGGGCGGGCCAAGGTCGACAACAACGCCGCCATGTACGCGTATTGGGCCCGGCGTATTCAGCTTGGCGAAGATCCAGGACCGCGTGAGGTCATGGAAGCCTGCGGGGTCACGATCCACGCCGCCCGGGCAGCCGTACGGCGATTCCGGTCTGGCCGCGTACCTGGGTCCCTCTCCCCCGGCCTGGCACCCAAAACGGTCCGGAACGTTCACGTAATGCTGCACCGCGCCCTGACCGACGCCGTGAGCTGGCGGTACCTGAGCAGGAACCCTGCAAGCGAGGCTCGGCCGCCGAAGGTCTCGCGCCAGAGGCGTCCGGTGTGGACCCCGGAGCAGCTTCGGACATTCCTGCAAGGCGCTCGCGATGATCGTTTCTACGCGCTGTACCTGCTCGCGACCACAACGGGAATGCGCAGGGCGGAACTGTGCGGGATGCGCTGGTCTGCGGTCGACCTCGTTGATCGAACGCTGTCCGTCCAGGAAGGTCGCGTGGTGGTTGCAGGCCAAGCGGCGGACAGCGACGGCAAGTCCGACAGCGCTGGCCGGCTCATCGCGCTCGACGCCGCGACCGTCACCGCTCTCCTGGCCTGGCGACAACTCAAGGACTCCGAGCGGGAGTTCTTCGGGAGCGACTACCACGAAACCGGGCTGATCTTCACGTGGCAGGACGGCCGGCCGGTCCACCCGGACACAATCCGAGAGCGGTTTGCCCGCCTCACGTCCGCCGCGAAGCTGCCCCCCATCCGGCTCCATGACCTCCGTCACTCCTACGCGACGGCAGCACTGCGAGCCGGGGTGAACCCCAAGATGTAAGCCACCGGATCGGTCACTCTTCCTCGGCGTTCACGCTGAACGTGTACTCCCACGTGACTCCCGGGATGGACCGGGCCGCCGCCGATGAGGTCGCCGCCCTAGTCCTCGGGACGAGCCCGAACCCGCCCGCCGAGTAAAGAGTGTCCAAATGTTCCCAACCCGGAAGCACCGACGACACCTCTCCGGGGAGCCCCAAAGATCAGTAAGGCTTCGACGGTCTCCCGGTATCGTCGTGGGGGATGTCAATGCGAAACGTCGACGTTAACTCTAGTCGAATTTGCTTCTCGATCGCCTCTCTTCGTTCATCGAAGACATCGACGTTCTCCCAGTATCTGAGCTTCCCCTTCTCCAGTACCTCGGGATATATTTCTTTCCACTCAATCGCTCGCTCGCTCTCCGTAATGTTTCTACCCAGGTCCCCGACATCCCTTGCAATCTTGTCCCATTCGTTCAAGAGTTCGAGCACTGCCGTCGATCCGTAGGCAATTAGGAGAGCATTAGCCTGCGGACTTGGTCGGAGACTTGGTGGATCAATCGGTGGCTTCTCGATCGATTCGACGTTCGGATTATTGAGGTCACGTACGTCGCGAGGATCATCCTTTCGGGGCGGAAACTGCATAGGCAGCTCGGAATGCTCGTAATGATACTGGGCGTAGTTATACCGATTCACATCGTGTACCCAGTTATTCCACCGCTGCAGATGTATAAGTAGTTCCAAGTATGTAGAGTCGAGCTGTCTGATTCGATGAGTTTCACGAACTCCGACTAGTTGTACGCGACTCGCTTGCTCCGCTGTTTCAAGCTGGAGTCCTGCGGACTGCGAGCTGGTCTCCGCCTGTACCGCAGCAGCATATACTGCTGCCTGCGCGGCAATACCTGCACTTCGTCGCGAGTAAAACCCTGCGATTAATGCCCCAAGAAACACTCCAATTACGCCTACCCAGGCAGCATCTAAGTTTCCGAGCCAGGTCATTAGGGACGACACCCAGCCGGGCATGGTTTGCTCCTTCTTGAGTTACTAAACGAGAGCGGATTTCGCACTCTTCTGGGTTGCGGCCGTGGCTAGGGCAGTCAGCTTCTTGCGCAGGGCGGCCATCAAGCTTATCAGCTCCGCTGGACTGCTCCCTCAATAGACGAGACCTTGCGGCAGGTGCTCGGGCAGTTGACCGCAGTCCAGGAGGATGCACCTCCGGGGGGGTATGGCGGCAACGGAGTCGTACTCGATCCTGGTCCAGTGCTTGGTCGCGTACACCGGTGTGCTCAACACCAGAACGTACCGGCTCCGCACCCCGTAGGCTAGCTATTCAGCTGGCGTGAGTGCCGGGGGGAGCCAGGCTCCTGTGGTGAACAACTTCTGGAGGGCGTCGAGTTTGTCGAGTCCCCACTTGGTGGCGGTGTCCAGGTAGGACTGCACGATCGCGAAGTCGATCAGCCCTTGCAGGGTGCGCCAGGCGCCTCCGGAGGTGCGCTGCTGGACCTTGACGGGTCGCACGGCTCTTTCGGCTTCGTTGTTGGTGAAGGGCACCAGGTCGGTGGCGAACCGTAGGATCATGT
>JALZDU010000392.1 GCA_030862405.1 Actinomycetota bacterium
CTGTCCCCGGCCGATGCGCTGGCCCGGTTCCTGAGCGCGCTGGGGGTCGCGGGGGCCGACATCCCCCCGGAGGTCGACGAACGTGCCGCCGCCTATCGGAGCCTGCTGGACGGACGGCGGATATTGATCGTGCTGGACTGTGAGACTGTCCTTCGTCGCCCGAGCCGGTCTGACCCCGCGTCTTGACTGGCCGTGCAGTGCCCTGGCGTTGATCTGTCGGCCGGCTCGGGTGACGCGTCCAGCAGGCGCGTCCGAGCGGGCAGTGACCTGATAGGAGCCTGATCGCAGCAGGTCTCGTCACAGTCCTGTCCGCCCGCCCGGCCGCGTCCTCGACCACGCAGCCAGGGAAGGACACGCAGTCAGTGACGAGCATCCCTCAGACCGGCCCTCGGCGCATCGTCGTCGGAGTCGACCCCCACAAGTACGCCCACGTCGCGGTGGCGTTAGACCAGCTCGGAGCCAAGATCGGCGAGAGGACGATCTCGGTGGATCGGGTCGGCTACGAGCAGCTGGAACACTGGGCCCGCCAGCATGGTGATCAGATCCGCTTCGGCATCGAGGGGACCGGCTCCTACGGTGCGGGGCTGGCGTCGTTCCTGCGTCGGCGCGGGTACCAGGTGGTCGAGGTCAACCGCCCCAACCGGCGCATCCGCCACCTGCACGGCAAGAACGACCCGATCGACGCCGAGAGCGCCGCCCGGGCGGTGCTGGCCGGCACCGCCACCGCCGTCCCCAAATCCGCCGATGGTGCAGTGGAGATGATCGGCCAGATCAAAATTGCCAAAGACACGGCGGTCAAGGCCCGCAGCCAGGCCATCATCACCCTGAAAACCGTAGTGGTCACCGCGCCCGCGCAGCTGCGCGAGGAACTCGAACCACTCAGCGACACCGCACTCATCGAGCAATGCCGGAAACTGCGTTACGAGTTGATGAGCGGCCCCGTCGATGCGGCCTGCTACACGCTGCGCGCACTCGCCGACCGCTACCACGCACTCGACCAGGAAGCCCGACTGCACGACCGCGTCCTGGCGACCCTCACCCAGCGAGCCGCACCGCGTTGAGCAGCCTGTTCGGCGTCGGCGGGGACTGCGCGGCCGAGCTGCTCCTCGTCGCCGGAGACAATCCCGAGCGCATCCGCAGCGACGCTGCCCTGGCTAAGCTCTGCGGCGTCTGCCCCATCCCCGCCTCCTCCGGAAAGACCTCCCGGCACCGGCTCAACCGAGGCGGCCACCGCCAAGCCAACGCGGCCCTGCACCGCATCCTGGTGGTCCGTATGAGATTCCACGAACCCACCATCGCTTATGCGAAGCGGCGCACCGCGGAAGGCAAGACAAAGAAGGAGAAGGAGATCCTCCGCTGCCTGAAGCGGCTCCTGATACGCGAAATCTACCAGATCGTCGTCGCACCGTACAAGACCAAAGAATCCGTCGTCGCGGCTTGACAACTATAGGAGCATCAACGCGGTCTCCGAGTCGTTCAACTCGACCCTGGAGTTCGAGCTGCTGCGCGGCACCCGCTTCGCCACCCGCGAGCAGGCCCGCCCCGCGGTGGCCGCCTGGATCGAGGAGTACAACACCGTCCGGCGCCACTCCACCAACCAGATGCTCAGCCCGGTTGACTACGAGCGCGCCCAGGCCAGCCGACCGGCGCACCGTGACCAGGCTGCATGAGCACCCGGCGGGCCGGCGCCGGCTGCGCCGGCGAAACGGAGGCGGCCGCGCCGCCGCTGATCCTTCTCACGCCGCGCCGCGCAGACTACGGGGCACCCCTCCAGCCTCAAGGGTCGCGACCGCGATCGCTGTCGCGCCGGCCCTGCGGGCCGCCCTTGACCCTTGGAGTCTCTGCGGCCCCTAGGCAGCCAACTCTGCGGCCCCTAGATGATCGATTCCGTGAAGATGGTGTTGGTCAGTGGTCGTAGGCGGTGAGGTGCTACTCTGTAGCGAGCCAAGAAACCGCAGCACAACACGATGATCAACGTAAACTACGTGGCATTGGGACTTGACCGGGCGTTGACGGTCAGACTCGCGGTGGATGTCATGTATCAAACAAGCCCGCCGATGGCTCCATACAGTGACGATGAGGAAGGACCGGACTCAGTTAGGGGGAAGGGCTCTTGTCGGATCTAGGAAGCAAAGACCTCCGGGCCGTGCTTGAGGTCGTGCGCGTTGTGAATGATGATCAGGGCGAGCTTGAGATGTCCCAGCAGGCACTGGCCCAGCTGGGCGCCCTGGTGGGTGGTGAAGTGACGTCTTACCACCGTCTCGAGCGCCCCACCTTCCGGCCGCTGAGCATCATTGATCAACCGTACGGCGCCGACCCCGCCCGGCTTCCGGGCTTCCTCGCTGCCGTCGGCCAGCACCCGGCGTTTTGTGCCTCCCATCGCGGCCAGGTGCGGCTAGGTACGGCGGTGGCCCTGAGCGATTTTGCAGATTTGTGTGCCTTGCGTCGGCTGTCCGTCCACGTTGACTTCCATGAACCATACGGAATTAATGACCAACTGTTGTGCATGATGCAGCATAGCAACCAGCAGCTTGCTGCGCTCACTGTCAACCGAGAGCAGCGTGGATTCTCACACCGTGACCGGGCTGTGGTGGAGTTAGTCATACCACACCTGTCACAGGCTGTGGCCCGCCGGCAACGCCTAGCCACACTGAGCGCAAAAGTGCGCAGCCTGGGGCAGCACCATGATTTGATTGACCAGGCTATGCCGCGGCTGTCAGCGTTGACCGCACGTGAGCGCGAGGTCGTTGAACACCTGGTAGGCGGGGCCACGGACCGGGAAATCGCCCGCAGCCTGGCAATCAGTCCACGTACAGTGCACAAGCATCTCGAGAGTGTCTACCGCAAGCTAGAGCTTGGAAGCCGTGCCAGCCTCATTGCGTTGATCACCAGACGCAGTGCGGGCCACAACAACCACCTCTGTGAGATTCCGTAGAACCTTTCCAACGGCAGGCCACGCCTGCCGCGTTCCCGAATGACGCTCAGTACGGTTTCAGCTCTCTGCATTACGCATCCCTCCCCGTCTGACCATCGTGATCACCTGTGCCCCTTCGCCCTGCGGCCCGGCTTTCCCGGCCTCCGGTGGCAGGTCGTGACTCCTGCGACTACTACGGGCACTCCGTCGCCCTAGGGCTCGCGCCCCGTAGGCGATCCCGCGGTACGTCTTCGCTGTACGTGTCGAGCGCGACGTAGGCCGCCCACTCATCCCCTTGACCGCCCTCGTTGGGCGGCGCTCCACACCATGGAGGTTGCCCGGGCTCCCGGTTCACGGTCGTTCCAAGATCACGGTATGAGGTTGAGGATCTTGAAGGGTCGGTCCATGAAGCGGGTGGCCCATCGGGTGGTCTCGGTGATGTCGCGTCGTCCGAGCAGGTGGATGGCTCCGATGGCGAGGTTGCGCAGTGCGGCCATGACGCGGGGACCGGAGCCGGTGTGGGCGGTGGAGTTGTCCTCGCGGTAGACGGTGTCGCGGAGCCAGTGCAGCGACTCGATGCCCCAGTGCTCGCGGATGTAGGTGGCGATGTTCTCGGGGGTGGCGCGGGTGGTGGTCAGGCTGGTCACGCCGAGCGCGACGACCGCGGAGATCGGGGTGGCGGTGGTGTCGGTGACGTAGCGTTCGATCAGCCAGACCTGGTTGACGTGTGGGAACGGCAAGTCGGGAGGTGCGGGCAGGACGCGGATGGTGCGGGTGGTGATCCGGCCGTGGCCGGTGTCGACGTGACGCGCTGCGATGGGGGTGGCGGCCCAGGGCAGCGCATCGAGTGCGGCGTAGAGGCCTGGCTGGTTCTGTTTGACGGTGAGGACGAACTGTGCGTCCCGGGAGTGCAGGTACTCGGCGTGGGCGCGCTGGTTGTGCAGGGCGTCGGCGGTGATGACAACCTCGCCCAGGTCGACCCCGGCGGCGGCGAGGTTCTCCAGCAGGGGTGCGAACATCGGGATGTGGGGTCGACCACGCGGCGAGGTGCCCGGATGGGTCCTTTTCCGCGTGGTCTCCCCCCGAACCCGCCGTACAAGTTTCCCCGTAGCGGGCTCTCCAGTGACTATTTTGTGATCGGTGTGGCTGGCTGGTCCGTGTGGATGGTGTGATGGCAAGGCTGGCAGACCATCAGGGTCTTCCGGCGTTTGCTGGTCATGATCTTCACCCACTCGGGTCGTGTGGCCTTCCCTGCCTCGGTGAGATCGGCGAGCTTGCGGATCTGATGTACTTCGATATCAGTGTCCTGCTTGCAGATCTCGCATACGCCTCGGAGAAGTCGTTGCACGATCTCTCGGTGGCGGTGTGGGGCTGGGTCGGGGGCACGGTCTACGGGCAATGCCACGTAGCTTAAGTAGATCATGTTGCTGTTCGGGGTTGGGAGTCCGCGGATGTTGATCGTGGGTGGTCTGGGATGGCGGGTGCTGGCGGGTTCGCCGGGCTTCTTGATCCGGTAGCTGTTGTGTCGGGCTCGTTTGATCGCGCGGGGGCAGGTTCGCTTGCGCCGCGGCGGGATGAGCAGGGCGGCGATCTGGGCCAGGTGGGCTGGGAGGCGGTCAGCCAAGGGTCGTTTCAAGATCGTGGATCTTGTGCTAGTTGGAGGATTTTGAAGGGTCGGTCCATGTTGCGGGTGGCCCAGCGGGTGGTCTCGGTGATGTCGCGTCGTCCGCTGAGCCGGATCGCTCCGACCGCGAGG
>JALZDU010000503.1 GCA_030862405.1 Actinomycetota bacterium
CGCTGCCTGCATCGTCCCCAGTGAATCGGCAGCCCGGGAGCTGGCGCGCGTCGCGGGCGCTGATCGCCGGGCGCTGCACGTGATCCACCACGGGGTCGATGCCGATCGTTTCCATCCACCCTCGCCCAAGGAGGTGGGTTCGGTCCGCAACCGGTTGCGCCTGGGCGCAACGCAGTACGTGGCTTTCCTCGGAGCGCTCGAACCACGCAAGAACGTGCCCGCGTTGATCGGTGGGTTCGCTCAAGCACACCGTGCCCTTGGCAGCAGGCCCGACCCCCCTGTCCTGGTGCTGGCCGGGCAACCGGGCTGGGACAGCCAGGTGGAGCGCGCACTGCAGGCCGTGCCGCACCGGGTGCGGGTGATCCGGGCCGGTTATCTGCCGTTGAGTGAGCTGTCCGGGTTCCTCGGTGGCGCAGCACTGGTGGCCTACCCGTCGTTGGGGGAGGGGTTCGGGCTACCGGTGCTGGAGGCGATGGCAGCCGGCGCGGCGGTGCTCACCACGCGCCGGCTAGCGATCCCCGAGGTGGGTGCGGACGCAGTGGCCTACTGCGGTGTCGCAGCCGAGGACATCGCCGCCGGAATCCTCGACCTGATCGATGACCCGGCCGGCCGGGCCGAACTGTCGGCCGCGGCGCAGCGGCGCGCGAAGGAGTTCTCTTGGGCGGCGAGCGCGGTACTGCACCGGCAGGCCTACGGTCGGGCCGCTGTGGCGCACCAGCAGTCCCGCTAGCTTCGTCGGGCGGTCCCGGGTGCAGAATCGGGCGCTGTGAGCCCCCGCAATTCCTACGGCCAGGAACTTGCCGTCGTCACGGTGACGTACTCGCCCGGTGACACGCTGGAGACGTTCCTGGATTCGATCGCCAAAGCAACAAGCAGGCCGCTGCAGGTGTTGCTGGCCGACAACGGATCTACCGACGGAGCCCCGGAGCGCGCGATGTGCCGCGACGGTGTCCAGTTGCTGCGCATCGGGGAGAACGTCGGATACGGCAGCGCCGCCAACCGTGGGGTTGCGGAGTTAGGACCGGAAGTGGGCTGGGTGGTGGTGGCCAACCCGGACATCGAGTGGCACCCGGGAAGCCTCGACGAGCTGCTCGCGGCCGGGGATCGGTGGCCCAGGGCAGGTGCACTGGGGCCGTTGATCCGCCAAACCGACGAGACGGTGTACCCGTCGGCACGGCTGCTGCCCGCGCTGGGTCGCGGCATCGGGCATGCGCTGTTCGGCCAGGTATGGCCGGGAAATCCGTGGACCACGACCTACCGGCAGTCCGACACCGCCTTGGGCGAGCGGACCGCGGAGTGGTTGTCAGGATCTTGCCTGCTGTTGCGCCGTGCCGCCTTCGACTCCGTCGGCGGCTTCGACTCCCGCTACTTCATGTACTTGGAGGACGTTGACCTCGGGGATCGCTTGGTGCAAGCGGGGTGGCTCAATGTCTACGTGCCGACCGCGCAGGTAACCCACCTCGGGGGACACGCCACCAGCCGGGTCTCCGAGCTGATGCTCGCCGAGCACCATCACAGCATGTACCGCTACCTCGCCGACCGGCACGTCGGTGCACTGCGTGCTCCGCTGCGGCTAGCACTGCGAGCCGGGTTGGCCGGCCGGTCTCAGTTGGTGCGTCGCGCCGCCCGGCGTGGGTAGGGCCTCGCTGAGTGCGCGTAGCGGCTGACGCTGGAGCTGGATCGACGCCACGGTGGGGTCGATCAGGTTGTCGAGAGGTCCAGTACGAAGGCCAGCGCAGGTGCCCGCGCACCTGAACCAAGATCACCTCTGTCGCAACCGAAAATCCTACGAGCCACATCGCGCGCAGATACTGGATGAGGGCGACGACACCCCGGCACAGCCTGGCGCCTGAATCACACGAACTCCGATTCTATCCTGCGGTAGCCGCCGCGCACGGACGTATGCACGTGCATTTGACATTGTGTCCTGTGCGGTCTTGCATCGGCATGTACGCTGCGCATTGCCGAGTTGCGTGTGGCGGCTGTTGAGCGTGTTCAGGGTCCCGGCCATGCGCTTCTCTAGGAGGAGCTACGCCATGATCGACGAGAGGTGGTCTCCTGAAACAGCGCCGTGCTCCGCTGGAGCGCTGACCATCACAGCGGTGCTGAGTCGCCCTCAGCCCGGCACGACGGTGTGCACCGTCTCCGGCACGTTGAACGCGGACACAGCGCCGGTTCTGAGAGATGCGCTTGCCGAGGCACGGCGCGACGACAACGCCCACCTGGTAATCGACCTGTCCACTATCACATCTATGGGTATGGATTCGGCCGGTCTGTACACTCTCCTCGAAGCTTGCTTCAAGCATAACATTAATGGCGGCGGTCACCTGGCAGTCGTAGTTGATTCTCATGCCCAATCCATCCCTGAGCTATATATCGTTGCACTAGAGGCAACTTCTGACGTGCACCACAACCTGGTTGACGCCCTCCACGCCTGCGTCGACGCTGATGCAAATTGCGCCCAAAGGGGGAATCAAGAAAGGGCGCCAACTGAGCCGGCGCTTGCACGTCCCACACGTGTCCAACTCACCGCAGCCCGGGTGTCGACAGATGAGGCGATGGTCGCACAAGGCGGTTAAGGGCGTACCGCGCGCGAGGATACGGGCGGCCGTTGCAGGTTCAGGCTATCGCAGATGTGCCGTACGGCTGAGCGTGGCGATGGCGTGAGATGGACTGATCGACGCCATGGTGCGACATTGCTTGACTACGAGACAATTGCAACCCGGAGATCATCGGCGTGGTATTCGGGGTCAGCCAGCACCGATTGCAGCCATGCTTGACTTGGACCCCTCTGCTCCACCGCAGTGACCGCACTCTATCCCACCGACTCAACTGCGTCAGCTCTTGATAATGCTCCGAGGGATGAATTTCGTGATGGAGCGCAAAACCTTGACTGGCGCTGCATTCAGAGCTCTTGGAAGATGTTCCTCAAAAACGTGGTTGTTTCGGCGGGGGACTTGTCCTGAATGCACAAGCGATCCATGACCATCAAGTAATGCTCGACATCCTGGATCTTGTCCAAGTAAAGTGCGCTGGTCAGGTGCTCAAGGTAGACGATATCCGGCAGGTCGGGTTCGGAGAACCGCAAGATCGTGAACGGACCACCCGCGGCGGCCTGTGCGCCAGAATGGATCGGTATGACCTGGAGCGTGACGTTGGGGAGCTCGGCCATCTCGATCAGATGCTGAATCTGTGCCCGCATGGCGGAATGTCCATCTGAGCGCCATAGTGCCGCCTCGTCGATCACGGCCCACACGTTGGGCGCATTGGGTTGGGTCAAAATTTCCTGACGCGTTATCCGCAGTATGACGCGGCGCTCAATATCGTCAGCGGATGCGCTGGGATGGTCAAGCTGGATGATTGTGCGGGCGACCTGCCGGGTTTGCAGTAGGCTGGGCACGAACTGCGGTTCATAGATGCGGATGACCGAACTAGCCTGCTCCAAGCCGAGGTACATTTCGAACCAGCTCGGCACGATGTCGCTGTACTGATGCCACCAACCAGGCACGTTCGCCCGCCGAGCCAGCACCAGGAACGCTTCTCGCTCCTGTGCGTCGGTAATACCGTAGAACGTGAGCAGGTCAGCCACGTCGCGCTCCTTGAAACCAACCCGCCCCAGTTCCATACGGCTGATCTTGGCGTGGGATGCCCGGATTGCGGAGCCGGCTGCCCCGACAGTGATTCCACGGGCTTCACGACGCCGACGTAGCTGAGCACCCAACATGATTCGAAGCGCAGTGGGCCCTTGCGATCGCATCAGGGACTGGCTACCGAGCGGATCCGGACTCGACCAAGGCGCGCCCACGTCATTCCTCCCAGGAGCCAGTACTGCTATTAATGCGGACTCACTACAGACCGGCAGCCAGGCAGTGGTACCGAGGCGCGCCGTTCAGCATACCATTGGCGATCTGTGGTGCCCGACAGATTCGCCTCCATCACCAGGCCAACTCGAAATGCGAGCACCGTTTCGAGAGCAGCTGGAATCAGCGATGCGATCAAGGTTCGGTAGGCGTCACGGCTTTCGTCCGACGCCGCTGAAGTGAAAAACTTCCACCGGGGCACCGATTTCGGGATGATCGGGTCGCCACAGCGAACACGAGACCACGCCAGGGTCCAACAACTCTAAGCTATCGAAGAAGCGGATGAGCTGCTGCCGGCTGCGGGCCACTATCGGGGCTGCGCCGCTCTGGTTCCAAAGCCGCATGGCCTCTTTCATCGCCTCACCGTCGATCTCGGCAGTGGGGTGGGATATCACCAGGTAACTACCTGACGGTAGGGCGGCTAGGAGCCGGTTGACAATAGCATGAGCCTCGTTGGTATCCGGGATAAAGTTCAAAATCCCTAACAGCATGAGTCCGACTGGTTGGGTGAAGTCCAGCGTTCGCGCGGCTTCCTTCAATATCGTGTCTGGTTTGCAAAGGTCGGCGTGAACGTAGTCAGTAGCGCCTTCTGGAGTGCTGGTGAGTAGAGCTCGCGCGTGAGCCATGATCAGTGGATCATTGTCGACGTAGACGATGCGAGACTCCGGTGCGGTCGCTTGGGCGATTTCGTGAGTGTTGTTGGCTGACGGCAGACCAGTTCCGATGTCCAGGAACTGGTGAATGCCAGCACTGCCTGCCAGGTACCGGACAGCGCGGACCAGGAATCCCCGTTCGGCGCGGACAGTATCGCGGAGACTCGGAACGAGAACAAGAATCTGTTCTGCGGCCTGTCGATCGACGGCATAGTTGTCTTTACCGCCCAGCAGATAGTTCCAGAACCGAGCGGAATGCACCACTGTAGTATTGATATGCGGAGGGTCCTTCTGAATCGGCGCGTGCGAGCTGTCCGCCGACGTGCTTCTCCTCGGCGCTGCTTCGTGGCTCGCCAGCGGAGCTGCAGCAGGGTTCGTGTCTCTCATACTGTCGACACGCTGAATCGCCGTGACCGTTGTGTTAGATAAGATCCGGTGTGGAAATGGCTGAGTTTCCTGAGCACCGTTTCGACCGCTCGAGAGTCGACGGCTGCCGACGCCGGCACGCTGGCTGCCGGCAAGGCCGGAGCACAGCAGTAGCGACGATGGCTGTGAGGCGGAGTCGACGGAGCCAACCGCTCGACGTTGATCAACTATCACGGTGAAGCACCATACTCACCCCTGCTGTCACCCACTTGGCCTACCACCCGTGCCTCCGCGCGCTCCTGTTACAGGACGAAATGATGGCCGGGGTGGTACCGGACCGCAGCTCAACACCCGTGACGTTTCGCTCACCAGAGTGACGTTTCGGCAGACGGTTTCCCTTACCGGCAGGGGATGGGCGGGCACCTCGTAGCCGTGCTCGGCCCACGCTTGCGGCTGGGACCTCGAGCAGCGCGCTGGGTGCGCAGATCTTCAGCAGTGTGGATGCGTTGGACCGGTGTCTCGGTGTGCAGGCGTTGCCCGGCTGAAGACAGCGTTCGGCACGATGATTGTGTCGTCGGGTTCGGCCACTTGTGGGTCCGGCAAAGCCACCAACGCCAGCGGGATCTGCACGGTGTTGGCCTGGTCCATTGGCGAGGTCGCCGAATCAGGAGTGATGATGTCGGCCCGGCGGGCCCGTGCGCGCGCCAGCACCTGCTCCGCGCGCTCAAGAGCGTCCACGGGTGCGCCTCCTGTCGCTCCTGCATCGCCACGTGTGCACCGCCTCGGTGGCCCGCCGCACGTGTCGAAACATTCAGCGGCCACACTAGTCGCCACCCGCGATAGGTGCTCAACCGTCGAGGAGACAGTGCCATGGTGTTACGCCCTGCGGCGCCGGCACCGCTGCCCGGTGTCGAGGCTGTGGTGCTGGTTGGAGGTCTGGGCACCCGGATGAGGCCACTGACCCTGTCCGCGCCCAAACCGATGCTGCCCACTGCGGGTGTGCCGTTCCTTACCCACCTCCTGGGACGTATCCGCGCCGCTGGGGTGCGGCACGTGGTGCTGGGCACCTCGTATCGCGCCGAAGTGTTCGCGGCCCATTTCGGTGATGGGTCCGCATTGGGCCTGAAATTGGACTACATAGTCGAAGATGAGCCGCTGGGCACCGGAGGCGGGATCCGCAACGTTGCAGGTGCGTTGAGCGAGCCCACAGTGCTGGTGTTCAACGGTGACGTGCTGTCCGGTTTGGACCCGGCCGAGGTGGTGCAAACCCATCGCGCCGCACGGGCGGACGTGACGCTGCACCTTGTGCGAGTACCGGATCCTCGGGCTTTCGGCTGCGTGCCGACCAGTCCGGATGGTGAAGTGCTCGGGTTCCTGGAGAAGACCGACGCCCCCCCGACCGACCAGATCAACGCCGGTTGCTACGTGTTTCGTCGGGAGGTGATCGACTCGATCCCGGTTGGGCGTCCGGTGTCGGTGGAGCGCGAGACCTTCCCGGGGTTGTTGGCGGCCGGGGCTCGCCTGCACGCTCACGTGGACGCTTCCTACTGGCTGGACCTGGGCACTCCAGCGGCCTTTGTGCAGGGCTCCGCCGATCTCGTGCGCGGGTTGGCTCCCTCCCCCGAGCTACCCGGGCCAGTGGGGGACGCGCTGTTGCTGCCGGACGCTACCGTGCATGCCCAAGCGCGGGTCGGAGGTGGTTCGGTGGTGGGTGCGGGGGCCGTGGTGGAGGGTGGAGCGCAGGTGTACGGCTCGGTGCTGATGGACGGCGCGCGCGTCGCCGGCGGTGCAGAGGTCCAGCGCAGCGTGCTGGGCGCAGGTGCGCAAGTGGGGGCGGGTGCGGTCCTGCACGATGCGGTGGTCGGCGACGGCGCGGTGGTCGGCGCGCGCTGCGAGTTGCGCAATGGCCTGCGGGTCTGGCCGGGGGTCGTGCTTCCTGACGATGGCGTGCGCTTCTCCGCCGATGTCTGAGACCTGCTCGCAGGGTCGAAGCATTGATCCTGAGACCTGCTCGCACCGGTCCTGGACGCCCGAGCGCCCACTGGATCTTCGCGCTGTGCTGGCCCCGCTGCGCCGTGGCAGGGGCGATCCCACAATGCGGGTGGACGCCGACGCCACCGTGTGGCGCGCCAGCACCACGCCGGCGGGTGCTGCCACCCTGGCGCTGCGGCGGGACAACGGCACCGTGCGCGCAACCGCGTGGGGACCGGGCGCGACCTGGGCGCTGGACGGGCTGCCCGCGCTGCTCGGTGCCGACGATGACGATAGTGCCTTCGTCGCGCACCACGCGCTCGTCGCGCAAGCTCGGCGCCGGATGCCAGGCCTGCGCTTGGGTGCCACCTACCGGGTGTGGGATGTGTTGGTGCCCGCCGTGCTGGAGCAGAAGGTCACCGGTATCGAGGCTCGGCGCTCGTGGCGCGAGCTGTGCTGGCGGTTCGGAGAACGGGCGCCGGGTCCCGCCACGATGCGGGTGCCGCCCAGCCCGGCGGCGGTGCGCGCAATCCCGGACTGGGAGTGGCACCGCGCCGGAGTGGATTCCGCACGTCGCCAAGCACTGCTGGCGGCGGCTGCGGTGGCGCACCGGCTGGAGGGCGCGGTAGCACTGGGCGGTAAGGCCGGTCGTGATCTGCTGTGCAAGGTCCCAGGAATCGGGGTCTGGACGGCCGCCGAGGTGGCCCAAAGGGCCTGGGGAGACGCCGATGCGGTGAGCGTCGGCGACTTCCACATTCCCTCCGTCGTCGGTTACGCCCTGCTGGGCCGGCCATTGGACGACGAGGGCATGCTCGAAGTTCTCGCGCCCTACTTGCCGCAGCGGCACCGGGCGGTGCGCTATGTTGAGGCCTCCGGGTTCCGCCGCCCCCGCTTCGGCCCCCGGTTCAGTCCTCGCGACTACCGCGCCCTGTGAGTTCCGCTCTGCTCGTGCGCGGCCGGCCCAGCGGTGCGCATCGCTGAGAAGACGTCGATTTCGCGGCAGGTGGCCAGCGGATGGTGTGGTTGGTGTTGATACCAATGCACCGGCCCGTGTGGGGTCTGGCTGGGGGGTAGCGGCAGCATCCCGGTGACCACCTGCACCGTTGCGGGCCAGGGCAGCGGCACGCCGTAGGGCTCACCTGCGATGACCAGGCCGCACCCCGGAGCGTCCGGGTGGATCAGGACCGGCACCGGCCGATCAAGTGCGGCCAGGATCGGTGTGATTGCCGCGACCAGATCCATTGGCACGATGTGTGCCGTGGCGCAGTGCCCCAGCGGTAGCACTAGCTGATCACCGTGCAGCTGCACCGGCCAGTCCAGCGAGCTGTAGTCCGTCTCGCTACGCGGGGCGTGCGTCGTGGCGCTGTGCTGCCGCACACACATCGAGCACGGCACACCCTGACCGGATTCGACGGCTTCCAGCTTCGGCAGGGACAGCAACGTCCCACAGAACGCACCGACCGCACCGACCGCGGTCCGGACCGGTAACGGGACCAGATGTACCGGCTGCGTTGCGTCTGCATCCGCCCCGGGCCGGTAGCGCGTGGCCAGCGCCGCAGCGCCGCTCACGCTAGCCCCACCACTGTGAAGATCACTAATCTGGCACAGCGGGGTGGAGCCTGGTCATTCGGTGTGATCGTGGGGCACGGCGGAGCCGGGGGCATCCGTGATGCTC
>JALZDU010000399.1 GCA_030862405.1 Actinomycetota bacterium
CATCGATCTGAACGTGGAGCGCAACGTGCTCACCGTCAAGGCCCAGCGGCAGCCCACCACGGACACCGAGCAGGTGGAGACCTTGGTAGCCGAGCGGCCCTATGGGGCGTTCTCCCGGCAGCTGTTCTTGGGTGAGACGTTGGACACCGACCGGATCGAAGCGCACTATGACGCCGGCGTGCTCACCCTGCGGATTCCGGTGGCCGAGCAGGCCAAGCCCCGCAAGATCGAGATCAGCGCGGGGAAGGCCAAGGAGATCGCCAGCTGAGACCCGCTTGGTCGGCTTAAGCCGCTGAGTGCCACAAGACCGGACCCAGCGGGCGCCCGCCGTGCTGACCGCTAGTGGCGTGGGTCTTCATTATCGGGAATCGCTGCGCGGGGTGACTTAGCGATCATCGGTCAACAGGGGCGTGGGTTCCCGCCCGAACCGGTGGGTTGGCATCTGCACTGAATGGGGGCCAGGTTGGCTGGCCCCCAGCCGGCTCCCCACTGAGCCGTCTGTGGTGAGCAGACAATCGAAACAGCTGTTCCAGGTTAGCCGCAAGGCCCCACTGAGCTACCCCAGCGCTCATGGCGGGCGGTGCTCAAGCGCACGGTGCGAGAATTCGGCAAACGACAATCTCACCGATCCGATTGGGCCGCAGCGCCCACAGGTGGTCACTCCGGGCAGTGCTGCCGCACCGCTTCCGCTCCTCGGCGCTACGTGCCAGCGGTGCGGGTCGGCTTGCCCCGATCGCTCCGGGCGCCTCGCGCGCCGCGCCGTCGCTGACTGTCATCACGGTGGTGGTGCCGATCACCGAGTTCGGCATCGGCAGCTGTCCACAGTTCGTCGTCATGGCCGCTGTCGCACCGTCGTCTCGAGAGTGGCGGTGAACACTCAGGCGCTTCGCGACTACCTCGACTAGCAAAGAGATGCCGTCCGGGTCCGCGCTCAGGCCGCCAGACTCGACCTCGGCGTGCGGCTGGCGGCGTTTTAGCCCCGGACCAAGGATTCTCAGGCCGTCGTAGTGGTTGTTCGGGGCTGGTGCCGGTCACCTGGTGTTGTCTGACGCAAAAATTGCGTCCCAAGTGATGGTGTAAGTGGTTAGCCCCGCTCCGGTCCAGATCGTCACCTCAGCGTTCGACAACATGATCAAGATGCAGCGGGCCTGGGCCAACATAATCGGGGCCGCGAGCACTGGCGCCCGGGACGCGAACAGGTACTGATCGATCGAATCACTGTCCTCCGCAGCGGGCGTTCTCCCTACGACACGCGAGGGCGCCCGTCAGGCGCGTCGGGGAATGAATGGACTTAGGTACAGTCCTGATAAGCGAGCTAGTTTCACGCTATGTTATCGAGGCAGTACTGCGTGCACAAACCTCCTGATGATCTCGGCCCACGATGCGGCTGGCTCCTAAGGTTGCATTCGTTTCAGTATTCGCGTAGTAACTTTCCGTACATTTTCGTCCCCTCTCGCCGCTAGACCCTCCTCATGCGGCCGTGGGTTCAGCGTGACCGCCTTCCCATAACAATCGGCGTAGATGGCTCCTGTCGTGGTGGTCACTCGCTCGACCCTCAATTTTGGCTTGGAAGCTCCTCGCTTAAGCGCAGTCGCAGCGCGGCAGCCCAGGGTCCGTGTGGCCCATCGACCAGTACCGGTGGCTCGGCCGCCAGGTTGGCTAGCTCAGTAACCCGATCCGCCGAGGCCAGAACCAGCTGGGCACCTGCCTCAGCGGCGACGGCCACAATGCCGTGCGCTGGTAGCAGCGGATCCGCTGGTAGTGGCACCGCTCCGTGCTTGATCGTGCCCGCGAAGGCTTCGGCGAAGCCTGGCTCGTCAGGCAGCATGATCAGCACCCGATCCTCGACACGAACGCCGAGCTCAGCCAGCGCAGCAGCGACGACTGCGGCCGTTTGATCGGCCGGTTTGAAATAACTCATCAAATACTCCACCTGGGTGGCAGATGGGTTCCGTTCCGCACGGCCAGTTGTCTCCTTCTCCGCAGGGGCGGAAGAGGCTAACTTGCCCTGTCAAATGCGTCAACCAGGGGTTGCGGACAGCGCCTTCACCGCTGCATATGCACGTGCGGCGCCCCGTGCAATCGCACGATCGACTTTCGGATCTTGGTGTCGGAAAGGAAGTGGGACGGTCCGGCAGGGTGAAAGTCGTCCGCTCCATGCCCTACCTGCCGAGTCCAGGCGTGGGGTCTACGTTTTCGGATCTACACCAGTTCATAAGCCGACCAGTCGGTACTTTGCTAGAGCCGGTAGTCGATTTCTTCGGAGCTTGGCGCAGAGTTTACACAGGTCACGGGCCGTTTGCACCCGGATCACCAGTATTGGGCAACTGGACACGCTGACAGGCCAATCGGTATGTCGCTCGTAACCAGGGCGAAAATCTTATGTTACAGGGGCTTAATAAGAGCCGT
>JALZDU010000410.1 GCA_030862405.1 Actinomycetota bacterium
GTGGTGGCCGGCGCGGTGTTGCTGGCGCTGGTGCTGGAGGCTTGCCGCCGGACGACCGGTTGGGTACTGCCCGCCGTCTGCCTGCTGTTTGTGGCCTACTCCTACTACGGCGGGCTGGTGCCGCAGAGCTGGCCAATCGCCCACCAGGGACTGAACTTCGACGAGATCATCAACGCGCTGTACAACGACGCGTCCGGTTTCTACGGGGTGCCACTGGACGTGGCGGCGAGCTATATCGTGCTGTTCGCGATCTACGCCGCACTGCTGGACCTCTCCGGTGCGGGCCGATTTTTCATCGAGCTGTCGCTGGCGGCGTTCGGCCGCTCCCGTACCGCACCGGGCCGCACCGTCGCGCTGTCGGGGTTCCTGCTGGGCACGGTGTCCGGCTCGGGCGCGGCGACCACGGTCAGCCTCGGGTCGGTGACCTGGCCGATCCTGCGCCGCGCAGGTTACCCGGCCGAGCACGCCGGCGGGATGCTGGCCGCGGCGGGCATCGGCGCGATTCTCTCACCGCCCACGCTCGGCGCTGCTGCGTTCATTATCGCCGAGTACCTGCAGGTGTCCTACCTGCAGGTACTGCTGTGGGCGATCATCCCGACGTTGCTGTACTACCTGGGTATCCTGCTGGCCGTCGAGATAGACGCCCGGCGTCTGGGCGCCACCGCGGTCGACGTGGCGATCCGGTCGCCCTGGCAGCTGCTGGGCCGCTTCGGCTACCACTTCATCTCGCTGGGCGTGATCGTGCTGTTCCTCGCGCTGGGCATCCCACCGTTTACCGCTGTGGTCTATGCGTGCGGGGTGCAGCTGGTGCTGTCCTTCCTGGACCGCCGCCACGCGCTGACGCCGCGCCGGCTTTATATCGCGCTGGCCACCGGGGTGCGCAGCGTGCTGCCGGTGATCGCGGTGTGCGCCGCAGCCGGGATCATCACCTCCACCATCGCCAAGACCGGCCTCGGGCTGCAGCTGTCCTCGATCCTGGTCAGCGCTGCGCGGGCCATCACGGAAAACCCCACCGGCACGCTGATCACCACCGCGGTGCTCGCCGCGGTGGCCGTCGCCCTGCTCGGGCTCGCGGTTCCGGTGACTGCATCGTTCATCATCGCCTGGGTGATCATCGGTCCAGCGCTGATCAACCTGGGGGTGGCCGCACCCGAGGCGGCGATGTTCCTGTTCTACTTCGCCGTGCTCTCCGAGGTCACCCCGCCCACCGCGCTGGCCGCCGTTGCGGCGTCCGCGATCACCGGTGGCCGGGTGATGGCCACCATGGGGCAGGCGGCCAAGTACGCATTGCCCGCGTTCCTGGTGCCGTTCGCCTTCGTACTCACCAGCAATGGCGCTGCGCTGCTGACACTCGGCTCGCCATGGACGATCCTGTGGACGGCGGTGACGTCGGCAGCGGCGGTCGCCGCGCTGGCGGTCGCCACCGGTGGCTGGCTGGTCCGCCGGGCAGGGCGGCCCGAGCGTGCTCTGTGCCTGCTGGCTGCGTTATTGCTGCTCTACTTGGAGCCGGCCGCGATCGCCGCCGGAGTTGGACTGCTGGCTGCTGCCGTCGCGATCCACCTGCTGACGTCGCGTGGAGGTATTGGATGACGCTGCACCGATCTGCATGGGCGTTGCTCGTCGTCGCCCTGACCGTCATCAGTCTGGTCGCCTGCGGTGGCCGACAGCAGACCGCCACCCCGGGGGCCGGAACCGGCTGCGAGATCACCGAGCAGCGCCGCATCACCATCGCCACCGGCAACACCGGTGGCGTCTATTACGTGCTCGGCGGTGGCTTCGCCGAAGCGGTGAGCGCTGCCACCGGCGGCAACCTCAAGGCCACTGCCGCCGAGACCGGAGCCTCGGTGCAAAACGTCCAGCAGCTCGTCGCGGGCAACTACCAGGTGGCGTTCTCGCTGGCCGATACCGCCGCCGACGCGGTGAACGGGAGTGGGGCCTTCGCGGGCAGCCCGCAGCCGATCAAAGCACTGGCCCGGCTCTACCCCAACTTCAGCCAGGTCGTGGTCCGCGCCGACGCCGGCATCAAGACTCTGGCCGATATGCGCGGCAAGCGGGTCTCGACCGGGTCACCGAAATCCGGCACCGAAGTGATCACCAACCGGATGCTGCAGGCTGCGGGGCTGAGCCCGGAGACGGATCTCGCTGCCCAGCGGCTCGACATCGGTACCAGCGTGGACGGGATGAAGGACGGCACGATCGACGCCATGTTCTTCTCCGGTGGGCTGCCGACCCCCACCATCACCGACCTGTTCACCAGCCTCGGTAACGAGGTGCGATTGCTGGACACATCACCCGTACTGGAAGCGCTGCGGCCGATCAACCCGGTCTACGACGTCGCCACGATCCCAGGCTCCACCTACCCGGGCGCGACCGACACCCCGACCATCGTGGTGCCCAACCTGCTGGTCGTCCCGGAAAGTCTGGACGCCGCCACTGCTTGCGTGCTGACCAAGACGCTCTTCGAGCGCAAGGCCGACCTGGTCGCGATCAACCCGGCCGCTGAGGACATCACCCTGCAGCAGGCCCGCAGCACTGGCCCGGTTCCGCTGCATCCCGGCGCCAAGCAGGCGCTCGACACCTTAGGCGCGCCCTAACCCCACCCCCGGCGTGTCCGGCTCCGGTGCACGCGGTGTACGTCATCTGTGCACAGTGCCTGGCGCCGAGTGCAACAGCGCATGACTCAGACCAACTCGATGCCGTCCCAGTGCAGGCAACGCCAGCCGTCGTCGTCGGCCTCCAGCAGCACGGTGGCGGCGTTGGGTAGGTAACGTGGTTCGGCGAATGACCCCTCGACGTTGCTCGCCAGCGCCACGATGGCCAGCCGACTTGCGGCGCCGTGGCTCACTAGCACTGCGGTGCCGCCAGAGTGGGTCGCCCGGATCGTCGCGACGTCAGCGAGGTATCGATCCAGCACCTGGCTACCCGACTCACCGCCAGGTAACGCCGCCTGCAGGTCACCGCAGTGCCATGCGCGGTACATCTCGTGCAGCCTGCGATGGTCCTCCGGTTGCTGCCGTCCTTCCAGAGTCCCGATGGCAACCTCGTGTACGCCCTCCAGGACCTGCGCAGCCAGGCCGTGCTGCGCCGCGATCGGCTTCGCGGTCTGCTGGGCGCGTAATGCCCGGCTGGCATACACCGCGACCACGGGTTCGCCGGCCAGCCGGTCGGCCAGCTCGGCGGCTTGCCGGTGGCCCTCCTCGGTCAGCGGGTGTCCCGGCAGGCGGGTGTCCAGAATGCCCTCCGCGTTGGCCGTGGTCTGCCCGTGGCGGGCCAGCACAAGACGCAGCGCTGCCATCACGCTGCCTGGGCGGTCACGCACTGCGCCCGGCGCGCACGGCGGCAAGCCATTCCTGGGCGGCGGTGAACCCGGCCGGGTCTGGCCCTTGGCGCGGCGCGCCGGTTCGAGGGTAGGAGCCCAGGAAACGGACCCAGGCGCACCGCCGGTGCAGCTCTGCCAGCGCGTCGCCGACCGCAGCCTCGGCTATGTGACCTTCACAATCCAAAAAGAACCGGTACTGCCCCAGCTTGCACTTCATCGGCCGGGACTCGATCCGGGTGAGGTTGATTCCCCGCAGGGCGAACTCAGCGAGCACCTCGAGTAGCGCCCCCGGCCGGTCAACGGCCACTGCTACCAGGGAGGTGCGGTCCACTCCCGTGGGTGGCGGCACTGCGCCTGGGTGGCATACCAGCAGGAAGCGGGTCTGGGCATCGTCCTGGTCGTGTACCTCGCTGGCCAGCTCGGCCAGCGGGTAGTGTCGCATCGCGGCCGGTGCGCATACCGCGGCGTCGGCTTGACCCTCCAGCACCGCGACCGCAGCTGCCGAGGTGGAGTGGGTCAGCACAGTCGCCGCCTCGGGCAGGTGCGCGCCGATCCAATCCCGGACCTGAGCCGCCGCGTGCGGGTGGGTAGCCACGGTACGCACGCCCGCCGCGGCGGTACCGGGACGCACCAGCACGCTGAACCGGATCGGCAACACGGTTTCAGCCACCGCCAGCACCGGCGAACCCTCGGCCATCGCGTCGAGAGTGGCCGGCACGGAGCCTTCCACTGAGTTCTCCACCGGCACGCAAGCACTGTCCACCTCTCCGGTCCGCAACGCGGCAATGGCCGCGTGCACCGACACCGCGGACCGCAACTCGTCACCCGGGGCCAGGACGTGAGCGGCCTGCTCGGCGAAGGTGCCTTCGGGTCCGAGGTAGGAGGTGACGGCCATGGCGCGAGCCTACGAGGTACCTGAAAGGCGGACACACCGTGCACCAGGTGCGGACACACGGGGGAAAGGGGTTAGTTCTGGGACGCTTGCCGGGGCGTGGGGTGGGGGAGCAGTCCCAAGCGGATCAGATCGGACACCGGATCGGTCAGCGACATCGACCCGTAACAGGCGAACACGTCGCGCACGACCCGCGAGCAATCTTCGGACAGGGCGCCGGCCTCGGCGGCCAACGCCGTCGCGTCGGTACATCGCAGCGCCTCGTGCACGCTGCCGCCGGATACCGTGCGGGCAGTGCCGACGAGCATGTTGAGCAACCCATGGTGGGTCAAGCCGGTGCAGTCGTCGTAGTGGCGGACCGCATGGTCCAGCCCGGCGGTGGCCTTGAACGGCTGGCCGGTGCCGGTGGCGATGGCCAGGAAATCAGCGACTTCGTCGATACTGGGAAACGACTCCGCGGACTTGCCGCCGCAGCGCAGCTTGGGCCAGCAGCCCGCCTCGGCGACCCGGCGTACCCCATCGAGCCACTCTGGCCGGCCACGGCGTGGTTCCACCACCCGAACCACGTCATCCGGCACGAACTCGGTGAGCTGCACCAGCCAATTGGAGTCCACGTCTGATGGTGCCGGCACCTCGATCATCCGCAGGTCCAGCAGGTTCCCGTTGTCCAGCGCGGTGGAGATGGCCTTTGGCAGGCCCCCTAGCCCAGTGTTGGCCACCAGCGACAGGGCCACCGGTTGGGCGGGAGGTGCCTTGCGCAGCGCAGTGACCAGAGCGTTGAGCCGGGAGATCGGGCAGAGCAGGAAACCGATCACCCCCGCATACGGCTCGCGGCGAGCAGCGAGGTGCGTCGCCACGACATCGACCAAGCTCGTCGCCGAGGGCGGGAACAGCGCCGCGTCATCGACGAGCCTGGCGAGAAGTGGTGGGACGCCTCGCGGCCCGGAAGCATGCAGATTCAGCACCGTTGACACTCGACGCACCTTAGTGGCGCCCTAGTTGGCGCCCGCCAGGACTCACCGTGGCGACGTCGAGTCGGCCAGGCTTGCCCGCACCACACGGGTCACATTGCGCTCGGCCACGAAGGACATCAGCGGGATCGTGCCGGCCAGCGCCACCAGCACCATCCGCCCAGGCCGCCATCGCATCGAGGTACCCACGAAGACCGTGCTGACCAGATAACCCATGTAGAGATATCCGTGCACGGGCCCGCTCCAGGCGAGTCGCTCATCGCTGAAGCCGTAATGCAGCACCACGGACACCGTAAGCACGAGCAGCATCACACCGGTGGCATAGGCGAAGATCCGGTAGACGATCAGCCACGTCGTGAGCCGGTGGCTAGGACCCCCGGTCCTGCTCGGCGAGCCGGGCGAGGTAGGTGTTGTACGCGGCGAGCTCATCGTCGGGATCGTCCTCCGGTATCGGTCGGTGCCCCGGATGTCGAGTGGGGCGTCCAGCATCCGGTGAGGTCAGGTCCGGCGTGCGATGCTGCTCAAGCCACAGGAACCGGGCCCAGGCTGCGACGAGCACAACTGCGAACAACGGCCATTGCAGCGCGTAACCGAGGTTCTGCCAGTCACCGGTGGGCGACTCTGCCCGGTTCCACTGCCAACGACCCAGCCAGATAAATAGCCCGCAACACAGCGCGACCAGCACATGCCCGGCCCACCATCGCCGAGAAAGCGTGAACCGCCACACGCGGCCACGATACGCGGGGCCGCGAGCAGCCGGATAGCGTCGCGGAGTGCGGACATGGGCCCGACGGCTGGGTGGGTGGCTTCCGGCATGGCTGACCCCGCCGCAGCCCCAACAGGCCGCGGTGATCACCGATCCCGCACAGCGCCGAGCGTTGATCGTCGAGATCACCTTGGTGCTAGCGGTGACCCTGGGCCTGGCTGGGTTGCGCAGCCTGCTGGCGCTGCTCGATGCGCTACTCGCTGCGGAGTCCCTTGCGGACCAGGAGGTGGCGATCAACGCGCCGGTCCGCAGGGCCGAACTGCTGGATCTCGCCTACCAGCTCACTGGAGTGCTCCAGCTGCTGGCCTGGGGCGGCCTGGGGGCTTACCTGCTGTGGCGCAGCGGGATCTCGCTACGGAGTCTGGGCCTGGACCGCCGATGTCTCGGTCGGGATGCTCGGCTTGGCGCCGGGCTGGCTGCGCTGATCGGCGTGCCAGGGCTGGGCCTGTATCTGCTGGCCCGCGCGGCCGGTCTCAACCTGACCGTGCTGCCCTCTGCGCTGGGCGACACCTGGTGGCGCGTCCCGGTGCTCCTTGCTGCCGCGGTGGCCAACTCCCTGGCCGAAGAGGTACTGGTCGTGGGGTATCTGATCACTCGCCTGCGCCAACTGGGATCGAGCGAAGGGCGTGCCGTACTGGCCAGCGCGGTACTCCGCGGCACCTACCACCTCTACCAGGGAGTGGGTGGATTCGTCGGGAATCTGATGATGGGACTCGTGTTCGGACGGGTATGGCAGCGCACGAACCGCCTGTGGGCCCTGATCAGCGCCCACGCATTGATCGACGTTGTCGCTTTCGTCGGCTACGCCCTCCTCCGCGACCGCCTCACCTGGCTGCCCTAAGACCACACCCGCATTCAGCAGGCTCAGCGGGATTATTTCGACGTGTGAAACCCCGCTGAGCCCGCTGAATGCAGGGAGAGCAAGGGGTGCCGCCTCAGCGCAGGGTGATCTGGCGGCCGCGGAGACCACGCGCAGAGCGGCGTTCCGCGTCGGTGAGCGGCGTGCTATCCAGCGAGTCCAGCGCTTGCGCCAACCGCTGCGCGAAAGCCTCCGCAGGAGCGACCCACTCCCGGGGGTGTTGCTCACGGTCGAGGTCCCAGACCGGCACCAACACACCGTGCGCACGGAACGAGCCTGCATAGCGCGAGCCGTCGCCGAGGCTGAGCTCGTCATGGGCCGCCAGCCGGGCCAGCGCGGTGAGCAGCTGCTCCTCCGGTTCGGGGCGGACCCACCGCAGGTGCGCCTTCTCCCCGGCGTCGACCCAGTAGGCGGAATCGACACCCTGCCCGGTGACCGCTTCGGTCGGCATGATCGCGGAGTTGGCCCGCTGTATCGACTGTGCCGCCTCGCCGGACGGGGGTTCATCACCGGGGATCCACCAGGCGAAATCGCGGTACATGGTGACGTCAAGGGGCATATCGGGGACGAGTAGATCCTGCAGCCGGATCTGCTCGCCCTCGGCGGTGGTGCTGACCTTGGGAAGCACCGAGCCGGGCTCCGCGGTCAGCGCCCAGCTCACTGCCCGGCCCAGGTCGCGGGACAGATCGCCGGACCGGGTCAGCACTTGAAGGCCAACCAGCGCCGTCCCGTCGGGCCGCACTATCGCTGCGGCGGCCGTCGGCAGCACGGTGGCCAACGCGATGTCTCGCCCGGCGGGCTGCGGCAACGGTAAGGGCGCTGTTGCCGACGGCACGAACTCGCGCAGTGCGACGAGCTGGCATTCCGCGGCTAGCCCCGCGAAGGGACGGCTGACGATGACGTCCTGGGCGCCGCCCGGGTCACCGTGGCAGGCCTTGTACCTCTTGCCGGAGCCGCAGGGGCAGGACTGGCGGGGGTTGTACTCCCCGTTAGTGGAACGACGGGTCTTTGTAGCGCTGCGTTTGGACACCGGTGCAGGTTAGCGGTCGTGAGTGCGTAACAGTGTGCCCACACCGAATGCCACTCACGACCGGGTGCCATCAGACACCCGCACTACCACCATCCGGCGGGCGGCGATCAGTTTCGCCGGGCTGAGCAACCGGGTGAGCCTGCGAACCACAACGATCGTGGCGATCGCGACAGCCGCGGCTACCAGGTCGGTTGCCGCGTGCAGCAGCACGCCGTCGGCGCGGGCCTGCACTCCGTCGCGCAGATTCCACAGCATGGTGATAGCCACCAGTACCAGTCCGGTCACCCAGATCGCCCACCATCCGATCACCAGCCGAGACGGGCGCGGTCGCTGGTCCGGATCCCTACCCAGGGCCGCGTGCTCCAGCTCCGCGAGCACTGCACCCGGCACCAGCAGGTTCACCCCTGGCACCACAACGCCGGCAACCAGCTGCCAGGGCCGCCGAGCCGGTGTGACCCCGGCTGCCTGGGCCGCGACCGTGCAGGCCCGGACCAGCCACCCCACCGTCACCGCGCTGGCCAGAATCCCGGCAAGCAGTGAGATCACCCCACCAGTGATCACCAACGCGTCGCTGGCGTGCAGCGGTCCGGCGGGTACCGCGTCGGTGCGGCTGTCCAGCAGCAATGCGTAACGCCATATCTCGGCACTGGCCGTGGCCAGCATCAACAGGGCGGTCAGCCCGAGCAGCGGGATTGCCGTAGCGGCCAGCCCACGCATCTTCTCCATGGCGCTCACCGCGGGACCGGTTTCCGATCCGGGCCATCGCCAGCCCAGCTGGGAGAAACCCCAGCGCGGTGGCATGGGGTAGGACGGGGGACCGGTGTAGCGCGGCTGGATGGGCATCGCTGGCCCTACAGCACCCTCGGCGCCATGCTCGACTCGGCCACCATCGGACGGCCAGCAGCCGCCCAGGCCCGCATCCCGCCGTCGACGTTCACCGCGTCCCACCCCGCCTGCACGAGATAAGCGGTGACCCGTGCCGACCGTGCCCCGGAGCGGCACACCACGTGCACCGGGCGGTCGGTAAAGGTGTTGGCCAGCTCATCGATCCGCTGCGGTACCTGCCCCATCGGGACATGCACGGCCCCGGGTGCATGCCCGGCGGCCCACTCGTCATTCTCCCGGACGTCGAGCAGCACAGCGCCGTCGGGCACATTGGGCACGGACACGACCGGTACCGGGGACGTCATGACCAGATCGTGCCACAGTGACGTTCAGACCGTGCCACAGTGACGTTCAGACCGTGCCATAGTGGCAGCGCAGCGCAACCTCAAGCGTTACCGTCCCCTCACCAGTGCCTTCTCGGCACCGGCTCCGGTCAATGCCCGGACCTCCATCTCGGCGTACTTCGCCTCGTCCGCCTCGTCCTTGCTCAGCACGCTGCCGAGGTAGCCGAGCAGGAAGGACAGCGGCACCGAAACCAGGGCGGGGTTGCGCAGCGGGAAGATCGCGAAGTCCAGGCCGGGGAACATCGAGCCCGGGCTGCCGGACACCGCCGGCGACAAGATGATCAGCACCACGCAGCTGACCAGGCCGCCGTACATGCTCCACAGCACGCCGCTGGTGTTGAACCGCTTCCAGAACAGTGAGTACAGAATGGTCGGCAGGTTCGCCGAGGCGGCCACCGCAAAAGCCAGCGCCACCAAGAAGGCAATGTTCTGGCCGAGTGCGAAGATGCCGCCGAGAATCGCCAGTGCGCCGATGACGCAAGCGGTGATGCGGGCGACCCGCACCTCACTATCCGGCTCGAGGTCACCGTGCTTGATCACGTTGGCGTACACGTCGTGCGCGAAGGACGCCGACGCGGTGATCGTCAGCCCGGCGACCACGGCGAGGATGGTAGCGAAGGCCACCGCGGAGATGAAGCCGAGCAGCAGCTCCCCACCCAACTGGTAGGCCAGTAGCGGCGCTGCCGAGTTTTCCTCACCGGGCATGTTGGCGATCCGCTGCGGGCCGCCCTCTACCAGTGCCGCCGCGCCGTAGCCGATGACCAGCGAGAACAGGTAGAAGACGCCGATCAGCCAGATCGCCCACACCACCGTACGGCGGGCCTCCTTGGCCGACGGCACGGTGTAGAAGCGCATCAAGATGTGCGGAAGACCCGCGGTGCCCAACACCAGCGCGATCGCCAACGAGACAAAGTCAATCTTGGTTGTGGTGTTGAGTCCCCACTGCAGGCCGGGTTCGAGCACCGCGGCCCCCTGCGATGAACTCGCGGCGGCCTCGCCCAGCAGCGCAGACAGGTTGAGCCCGAAGGCGCCCAGCACCCAGAAGGTCATCATGCCGGCACCGATGATCAGCAGGGCGGCCTTGACGATCTGCACCCAGGTGGTGCCGCGCATTCCACCGACCAGCACGTAGATGATCATCAGGACGCCGACGACTGTGACCACGAGCGCCTGAGCACCGCGGCCCTGGACGTTGAGCAGCAGCGCCACCAGGCCACCGGCGCCGGCCATCTGCGCCAGCAGATAGAAAAACGACACCGCGAGCGTCGATACCGCCGCGGCGGCCCGCACCGGTTGCCGTCGCATTCGGAAGCTCAGCACGTCGCCCATGGTGAACTTGCCGGTATTCCGCAGCAGTTCAGCGACCAGCAGCAGGGCGACCAGCCAGGCGACCAGGAAGCCGATCGAGTACAGGAAGCCGTCGTAGCCGTAGACCGAGATGGCCCCGGCGATGCCCAGGAATGACGCCGCGGACAGGTAGTCACCGCAGATCGCGACACCGTTCTGCGGTCCGGTGAACGACCGGCCCGCAGCGTAGTAGTCGGCGGCGGTCTTGGTGCTGCGGGAGGCCCGGAGCACGATCACCAGGGTGACCGCGACGAAGAACAGAAAGATCCCGGCGTTGAGCAGTGGTTCCCCCACCGTCTCCTGAGCCAGCCAGGCCGCGTCTGACGAAGCTGGGGCCGAGGACGTCGGTGTGATCAAGCCGGTCACCGGGCCACTCCTTCGATCTCCTCGCGGATCCGGACGCCGATCGGGTCCAGGTTCTTGGTCGCAAACCGAACGTAGGCGGTCGTGATCGCGAAGGTGGTGACGAACTGCAGCAGGCCGATGAGCAACCCGACGTTGATGTTGCCCAGCACCCTGATGGCCATGAACTGCGGGGCGAACGCCGCCAGCAGGACATACAGGAAATACCAGCTCAGGAAGAACGCCGTCATCGGGAAGATGAAACCGCGGAGCTTCCTGCGCAGGGTGGAGAACTCCGCACTTTGTTGGACGGTGGTCCAGGGGTCCACAGGCGACGGGGCGTCGGCACCGCCGAAACGCTCGGTGGTGCTCATGCAAACACCTCCAGGACAGTCAGAATGACCATTGTGCTTCGTGTGTGGCCAGGGCAAGGGTCACCCTAGTCGCCGACGATGCGCAGAACGTTGGGCCGATCGGAGCAGCTACCGGCGGTGTCGACCGCTACGCGGCCGCAGCAGGGTGGCTGCCATCCCTAAGCGGGCGATGTCCCGATCCTCGGCCAACCCTAGCCGGTCCGGCGCATGCAGCCGCAGCAGGATACGTGTTACGTCTATCGGGATTCGATCTCTGGTTCGGCGGCTCACCACCACCATGGTCAGGAACGCCAGCGGCACGGTGAATACCGCCGGTTGGGCCAGCACCTCCTGCCACTCGGGCTGAAACACCCCGGTTGCGGCGGGCAGCACCGCAAGGAACGCCGACCCACCGCCGACCAGCAAACCGGCTGCCGCGCCGGCGTCGGTCAGCCCGCGCCACCAGATGCCCAGCACCAGCAGCGGGCAAAACGATGAGGCCGCCACCGCGAAAGCCAATCCCACGCCCTGGGCCAGGTCCAGCGACGACACGGCAAGCGCGAAGGCCAACGGCACTGACCAGGCCGCCAAGGTGGCCACCCGGAAATCCCGGAGCGGGCCGGGCAGGACGTCGGTGGACAGCACCCCGGCGACACTGACCACCAGGCCCGATGCCGCGGACACGAAGGCGGCGAAAGCTCCGGCGGCGATCAGCGCGCCGAGCAGTTGTGCTGGCCAGCCGTCCAATGCCGCCCCGGGCAGCAGCAGCAATGCGGCATCGGTGTTACCGGTGCCCACTAGCTGCGGGACGTACAGCCGGGCCAACCAGCCGGAGATCATCGGAAACAGGTAGAACAAGCCGAGCAGCGCCAGCACCACCAGGGTGGTCTTACGGGCGGCGAGGCCGTCCGGATTGGTGTAGTAGCGACCCAGCACATGTGGCAGCCCCATGGTGCCCAGCATGAGCGCGATGACGAGTGAGTAGGTGGCCAGCAATGAGCTGCTGCTCGAGCTGCTGAACGGCCGCAGCCAGGTCTCGTCCATTGTGGCACTCAATGAGTCCCGAACGCCCTGGTTCTTCCCGGCGTGGTGAATCAGCAGCACGAAGACTGGTACGGCCAGCGCGGTTAACTTGATCCAGTACTGGAAGGCTTGCACGACGGTGATCGAGCGCATCCAGCCGGTGTAGATGTTGAATGTCACGATCACCATGACCACGGCCGCGCCCATCCACTGCGGATGGTTCGACACGACGGCGACGGTCAGCCCGGCGCCCTGCAGCTGTGGCACCAAATAAAGCCAGCCGATGATGATCACGAATACGGTGCAGATTTTGCGCAACGGTGCCGAACTCAACCGCTCCTCGGCGAAGTCGGGCAGGGTGTAGGCCCCGGATCGGCGCAGCGGCGCCGCCACGAACAGCAGCAGGGCAAGGTACCCGGCGGTGAACCCGACCGGGAACCACAACGCATCCACTCCACCCTTGAGCACCAGCCCGGCGATACCGAGGAAGGACGCGGCGGACAGGAATTCCCCGGAGATCGCTGCGGCATTCCAGCGCGGCCCCACCGTTCGGGAAGCGACCAGGAAATCTGAGGTCGACCGGGTCCTCGCTCCGTAGAGCCCGCTGACCATGGTCGCCGCGGCCACTGCGATCATCGCCCCGACGATGAACAACAAGTCCGGCTGTTCGCGCACGCTGGCGCTCAGTTCTCGACCATCTCGGCGAAGTCCTGCTCGTTGCGGTCCACCCGGCGGTTGTAGGACCAAGCCACGGCGAGGAAGAACGGGTAGACCGCGAGCCCGAGTAGCAGCCACGGCAGGGGTACTCCGAGAACACTGATCTTGCCTAGTGACGGTGCCAGCCACAACATCAGGGGAATGCTGCCCACCACCGCTACGGTGAGCGCCATCAGCCGGATCGCCAGGATCAGCTGGACTCGTACCAGCTGGTTGACCAGAACCTCACCGACACCGGTCTGGTCCTCCAACTCGGCGAGGGTACGCACCACCCGGCGGCTGTTGCGCCGCTTCGCGAGCACGACCCGTTCCCGCTTGCCGAGCTTGGCCCTGCCGGCGGGCGCGTATGACGACCCTTGGGCGGCCTTCTCCAAGGCAGCCCACGGGTCTTCACGCGAGCCGGCCCCGTCAGAGCTTATCGGCGGTTCATCGGCGTTGAGGCGTTCATCGCGTTCAGTGCCTTTGTCGGGGCTCATCGAGACGTTGTCCAGCCCTGTTTGGCCGCACGCACCAAGCGGTCCTTGAGTTCACGGGTATGCCGCCGGCTGACTGGTAGTTCGGCGGCGTCGTCTCCGTTGCCCACCCGCACCACATAGCCCGACGCTGACATGCGCAGTTCGGTGACCAACGGCAGGGCGACCAGAAAGGAGCGGTGGATGCGCACGAAGCCGGCATCAGACCACCGGTCCTCCAACTGCGACAGCGGGATACGGACCAGGTGGCTGTTGCCCTCGCCGGTGTGCAGCCGCGCGTAGTCGCCCTGCGCTTCGACCCAACGCACCGATGAGCGCGGCACCAGCTTGGTGGTGCCGGCGAGCTCAACGGGGATGACCTCGTCCTCGGCGTTCTGCTCCTCGACCGGGATGGCTGTGTTGTGCCGGGACTGCACAATTCGCCGCATCGTGTTGGCCAGCCGTTCCCGGCTCACCGGCTTCATCAGGTAGTCGGCCGCGCCGATGTCGAATGCGTCGAGCGCTTTGTCGTCGTAGGCGGTGACGAACACGACCACCGGCGGATCGGGGATCATGGCGAGCACCCGGGCCAGTTCCAGGCCGTCCAGCCCCGGCATCCGGATGTCCAGGAACACGACATCAACGCGGGGCGGCGACGTACCGTTGGCGATCCGCTTCTCACCCCGCAACGCCTCTAACGCCTCAGTCGCGTTGCAGGCCTGCAGGACGGTGCCGATTCGCGGCTCGGCGTCGAGCACTTCGACCAGGAGAGCCATCGCCCCCTTCTCGTCGTCCACTGCGAGCACGACAAGCCCGGGGTTGCCGTCGTTGCCGCTCATCGACCGCCCTTCCGACCTCTGGTCCCCCCGGACCCAACAATCCTGCACATGGCCGGTACCGCTGTCCACG
>JALZDU010000429.1 GCA_030862405.1 Actinomycetota bacterium
GGTGCTGGGACTGCGTCAGGTGGCGAGTCCGGTGGCGGTGCTGGGACTGCGTCAGGTGGCGAGTCCGGTGGCACCCCTAGTGATACATCAGACCTCGCGTGAGATCACGGCGATAGGTGCTGCACGAGAGCCCGAGGACTGCGGCGGCGCCATGCTGTGTCACCGCGGGACTCAGGCTGGCCCGGTCGACGGCGCTGCGCAGCTTGTCATCGCGCGGGTACCGCTCAGCGCCACGACGGCGTCGCGCAGGACCCCCCGCGCGTCCGCCACAGCGGGTTCTTCGGTTCCGCCGCCGGTCACGGAGCGCCTGGATCGCAGCAACGGGGTTGCTCGACCACGTTAACGTCCAGCTGATCTTATCCTCGCGGAACTCATCGAGGTCGCCGTCGGCATCACTCGAGTCGGCCGGGGCCCGCTCGCCGCGCGTGATCACAGCATGAGTTCGACCCGAGAGAAGGCGTCGCCGGAAACATCGGCGCCTCGCCGTGGTGAGTGGACAATGCCGGCCGCCGCCGTGGCCGGCGTCGTCGCGGTCCTTTGCGCGTTGCTCCTGCCGTTTGCGCCGGTCTGGGTGAACGAGCCGACAGTGAGCTGGCCGCGCGACCCCCACCGCCCCGAGTCGACGCTGCTGACGCTGACAGCGTACCGACCCCTGCAGATGAATGTGCAGTTCAGCTGCGCTATTGCCCGGCGCGCGCAGACCGCCGGTGGTGTTGTGCTGGCAACGGTGCGGCCGCGGTTGCCGGAGTCGGGCGCGCTGGGTCTGATCGTGCAGGCGGCCGACGACCGCCTGCAGGTGCGCGCGCTGGACCGGGTGCTGCTCGACGAACCGCTTGGCGATCGTCCGTGCAACTACGCCCTCACCGGCCGCAGCGGCGGGCTGCCCAGCTTCGTGCGCTCATCGTCCAATCGCGCCGACCCCGCCGCAACGCCCGATCCGAGTGCCGTGGCCGGTCCGGACAACGCCGAGCTTGTCGTCACCCGCGA
The DNA here is from genome assembly GCA_030862405.1 of Actinomycetota bacterium. Taxonomy (GTDB): domain Bacteria; phylum Actinomycetota; class Actinomycetes; order Mycobacteriales; family Pseudonocardiaceae. The sequence goes on from JALZDU010000429.1 coordinate 988, forward strand.
CGGTGCCGAGCTGGTGCGCGCCCAGGCTGAGCAACTCCCCGGCGTCGACCTGTTGACCTCGTCGGTCACCGGGCCGCTGCAGGACGACGCCGGCGAGCTGTCCGTCACACTGCGCATTGACGACGAGTTCACCAGCAGCCCGACACCGCTGAAGAGCGCGATCACCACGCTGCTCGTGGTCGCGCTGCTGGCCACGGCGCTCCTGCTGATCCTGGTGGACCGCGGGGTGGCGCGCGCGCCGCGGCGTGGGACCGCGGAGCCGCGCGTGATGGACGTGGTGGTACCGGCCGTCATCCTCGGGTGGATGTTCATCGCACCGGCCACCGACGACGACGGCTACTTCGCCACGATGGCGCGCAATGCCGCGCTGTCTGGCGAGGTCGGCAACTATTACCAGTTCCACAACCAGAGCTTCACCCCCTTCACCTGGGTTTACCAAGCGCTGGCCTGGTGGCAGCAGTTCGTGGGTCTCGCGCCGGTGGTGCAGCGCGTCCCGGCCGCGGTGTGCGGGGTGCTGACCTGGCTGGTGCTGCGGTGGTTCGCCCACGCAGCGATAGGCGAGTTCGCACCCGACCGCCCCAGGGTGGCGTCGCTTGCTCACGCGGCGCTGGGCGTGGTGTTTGTGGCCTGGTGGGTGCCGTACGACATGGGAGTGCGCCCAGAACCCGTCGTGGCGCTGTGCGGCGCCGCGGCGATGCTCGCTGTGCTCGTCGCTCACCGCCGTCGACGGCTGGTGGCCGCCTGGCTGGCCTTCGCGCTCGCCGGGCTCGGCTTCACTGCACATACGGCCGGATTCACCGCGCTCGCACCGCTGCTTGCCGGCCTACCGCTGCTGCTGGGACTGATCCATGTTCCAGGCGACCACCGGGGCACCGCCTTGCGCGCCCTCGCGGTTACCTCGGGGGGCATGGTCGCCCCGCTCGTCGCTTTCGCCGACGGCGCACTGCGGGACTTCCTGCGCGGGCAGGCGATCTTCCTGAGCATGGTCCCGCAGCAAGGCTGGGTAGACGAATTCGAGCGCTACATTCGGCTGCTCAACCAAGTCCCGATGGGAAACTACGCGAAGCGCGCAGCGGTGCTCCTGTGCCTCGTGGCACTCGTCTGGTTCGCGGTGCTCACCGTGGCGGCGAGGGTCCGGCGGTTCGCGCTGCCGAGCCCACTGTGGCGAATCCGGCGGGTCGCGCTGCCGACCCCGCTGTGGCTGTCCGGTTCCACAACCGCGCTGGCGTTCCTCGCCCTCTGGGCCACTCCGTCCAAGTGGACCCACCACTTCGGCGCCCTCGCTGGCGTCGGATCTGCGTTTCTGGGTCTGCTGCTGGTCATGGCGGTGCCGCTCGCGCGCCAGGTCCTCCAGGGTGCTCACCCGCCCATCGGGCTGCTCGTCGCGTCGATCGGGTCGGCCATCGCGGCGATCGCCCTTGGTTGGCACGGCCCGAATCAGTGGGCCTACGCCTGGCTCGACGGGATCCGGCGGCCGGATCGCCCTCCCGCCGTGCTCAACGTTGACCTGGACCAGCCCCTGCTCTGGCTGCTTGTCGTGGCACTCGTCGCTGGTGGGCTCGCCGCCCGGAGCCAGCTGACCGGTAACCGCAACGTCCGGCTCGACGTGCTGCGCGCCGTGCCGATTGTCGTCGTGCTGTCGCTGATAGGCACCATCGTCTACACCGTTGGCACCTTCGGATCAGCCGCGCTCCGTGGGGTGCCGTCCGAGTCGGTGTGGGCACGAGGGCTGGAAGACCCGACGGGAGAGCGGTGCGGTGCGGCCGGCGTGATTCAGGTGCTCGACCCGACGACCGCGCGACCCCTCCCGCCGGCGATCGGGTTGCCGGCCCCGCCCCGGTCTGAGGCGTTCGTCGCCGGCGGCGGCTACTACCCAGGCCACCGGCCACAGGGACCGGGTGCGGCGGAAGTCTGGGGCAGCCTTGGCCGCGACGGGAACTCGGCCACTGGCCAGATGACCACTGCTTGGTACCGATTGCCGAGCCGGCTCGACGGGGAAGCCGCCGTCACGGTGCTGGCCGCCGGGACCCTCTCGAGGGGCAACGCACTGACCGCGGTGTATGGCACAAGCTCCGGTGATGCGGTCGTCACGCTGGGCACCGAGGCGCTCAGTGACACTGCTCGCAGCCCGTCCTGGCGGACGCTGCGCCTGAACCCGCCGCCAGCGACTGACCTGGTTCGGCTCAGGGCGGTCGATGCGAGCGTCGGGCTGCACGGCTGGTTGGCTTTCGCCGCGCCGTCGGTGCAGCGTCCGGTGGTCCTCAACGAGCTGCTGCCGGCCGAAGCGCCGGTTGCGCTCGGCTGGAAGCTCGCCTTCAATTACCCGTGCCAGCGCCAACCCCGCATCCTCCACGGCATCACGGAGCCGCCCCGCTACGCGGTGTTACAGGGTGATGAGACGCTCTCCGGCCTCACCGAATTCGACTGGCAGCCGTTATTCGGCGGAGCATTCGGCAACGTAGGCCGCACGCAGTCAGTGCAGCAATTGCTCACCGTTCCTTCGGTGGATCCCCACGTCCAGGTCTACGCGCTGGCCGCCCCATTCAAACAGGACGCTTACACGATCACAATACGGCGGCGCTTCGAGGCTGGCGCGTCCACCGCCACCCGCTGACGGAGGGGTTCCTCGTTTTCCGGCCACCACACAGTCAGGAGGACTTTGGTGCGTTGCCTGATCGCAGTCGCCGTGGAGTCGCTTGCTGGTTTGGGTCAAACCGCTTGAGCGAGCTCATGGAAGGCCGCCGCGACACGGAGCTTCGGTGGAGAATCGGCGGCGCGTTCGTAGTGGCCACGGCGGATTTTCTGAATGAAGGCATGCCCGCCACGTCTCAGCTCAAGGAAACGGTTACTTACGCAAGTGCGCTACTTCGCTGCGTTGGTCTATGAAATCGGTGTCCAGCTGATAGATATTGCATGGACACGCCTAGGTGCAACCATTCCGGCCTCGCCGCGTTGTCGCGAAGGCTGAGTTCGCCGCCCAGTACAAGCAACGGGGAAATCCAGCGTTGCGGTCGGTTGCGGTTGACGCTCAGTGAGCCTCGTACACGTCGCCGTCGAACTGAAGCCGACGCAGCCGCTCGCTGCCGAACAGATCGGTCGGTTCGCGGCGTTCGCGCAACGTAATTGATCGGCAACTTTCTGCGGTCCCACATCAATTTTGTAACACGTGCCCTTCGTTCAGCGATTTGGTAGGCGTAGGGGGGCTTGGTCCCCACGAGGTGTTACTGATGCCATGTCCACGCCATAAGATCAGCTTGCCCTTCCATTCCGTATCCCCGCGGTAGTAGTCGTGCCACGGCCGAGGGCAGTCGTCACCGGAGGCGCCGGCTTTTTGGGCTCTCATTTATGCGAACGCCTCCTTCTCGAGGGCTACAGCGTGCTGTGTCTGGATAACTTTTGCACAGGATCTGCAAGCAACGTCGCGCATCTCGCGGACGTGGGTCCATTCCGGCTGATCCGGGCCGACGTTACCGACTTCGTGCACGTCGTGGGCGACGTCGATGCAGTCCTGCATTTCGCGTCCCCCGCCTCACCGATCGACTACCTGCGCATGCCGATCGAGACCCTGAAGGTCGGTTCGCTGGGGACGCTGCACACGCTGGGCCTGGCTAAGGACAAAAAGGCCCGGTTCCTGCTGGCGTCCACGTCGGAGACCTACGGGGACCCGCAGATCCATCCGCAGCCGGAAAGCTATTGGGGCCATGTCAACCCCGTCGGCCCCAGGGGGGTCTACGACGAGGCCAAGCGGTTCAGCGAAGCGCTGACGATGGCCTATCGCCGCACACAAGGCGTCGACACCGCGATCGCGCGCATCTTCAACACCCACGGTCCTCGGATGCGCCCTGGTGACGGGCGGGCGGTGCCGACGTTCATCCGCCAGGCCCTGCGGGGGGAGCCGTTGACGGTGGCCGGGAACGGCAGCCAGACGCGCTCGATTCAGTACGTCGACGATCTGGTGGAGGGCTGCCTACGCCTGTTGCACTCGACCTACGGAGCCCCGATGAACATCGGCAACCCGTGCGAGGTTTCCATCAAGGAACTGGCCGTGCTGATCCGCGACCTGGTCGGATCGGACAGCCCCCTGCGCTATATCGCCCAACCAGAAGACGACCCGACCATCCGCCAACCCGACATCACCCTGGCCCGCCGGCTGCTCGGCTGGACCCCCACCATCGGCCTCACCGACGGGCTGCACCGCACCATCGACTGGTTCCAGAAGACATTGGACGAGGTCGCCCCACACGAGGAACGCCGGATTGACCACGCATAGCCAACAGCCCCGACCGCCCTCAGGTTGGCGCGCAGCGCCTACGGCGTTGGCACTGCTGCAGGATATCTCATCGACGACTGTGCTGGCCGCCCCGGCCTCGACTCACCTGGCCGAAGCTCGCAGGGCGGCCACCGCGGGCGTCCCCGTGCTCGTCGAGAAGCCACCGCCGCCGACCGGCGGGAGGTCGAGGCGCTCGCCGGGCTCGAGCCGGTGCCGGAGTCGCGGTCATGGCGGCCGTCGACGCGGTGCGTGCGTCGGCGAACGACGGCGGGGCATCCGATAACGGCCGTGACGGAGGAATGGACATGCTGACGATCCTGCAGTTCGGCGCGGCGAGCATCTCGCTCCTTGAGCGCATGCTCGCCGAGGGACGGCTTCCAACCCTCGCGGCTCTGCGGGAACGCGGTGTCTGGCACAACCTGGAGACCCCGGCCACGCATTTCGCGGGGGGCGCCTTCCACACCCTCTACAGCGGCACGGAGATCACCGACCACGGCCTGGTCTTCCCGTTCCAGTGGTCCGCGTCGGACCAGCGCGTGCGCTACACCACGGCATTCGATGCCCCCCCGCCGGTCTGGGAACAGCTGGCTGAGCGAGGCATGGGCCTGCACACCCTCGCCCTCGACCCGTACGAAAGCCGCCCACCACGGACGGCACCGGCCGGCACGGTGGTCAGTGGCTGGCAGTTCACCAACCGGGTGGTGCTGCAGCCTTGGTCGTCCCCGCCGGAAGCCCGGGACCGACTCAAGCGGTTATTCGGGCCGCCGGCGGCCGTGGAGGACGTCTTCGGGCGCAGCTCCACGCGCGACCTGCTGCGCTGGCGGCGTGATCTGCTAGCCGCCTCCGGGAGAGCCGCCGACGCGGCGACCCTCTTGCTGGCCGGCGACCGCTTCGATCTCACTTGGGTGACCTTCAGCGCTCCCCATATAGCCGGGCACCAGTTATGGGACCTGTCCCAGATCGACGAGGATCTTGACGATGCCACCCGCCGGGTGCTCGCCAGCGCGCTGGAGGAGGTCTATCAGACCGTCGACGCGGCGTTCGACCGCGTTCTGGCCGCGCTACCTGATGACGCCGACGTGATCGTCGTGTCACCGGTCGGAATGGAGGTCAACACGAGCCGGACCGACCTGTTGCCGGCGATGCTCGACGCGGTCCTGCTCGGGAGAGCCCGGCCCGATAGCGGGGCGGGCTGGGTATGGAAGCTGCGAGCGGCGGTGCCGACCGGCCTGCGGGCGCGGGTAGCGGCTGCGCTGCCCACCCGGGTTGCGCTGGAGCTGACGGCCCGCCTTGAGTCGCGCGGCCAGGACTGGAACAGCACCCGGGCGTTTGCCCAGCCTGCGGACAACCAGGGCTATGTGCGACTCAACCTGTGTGGACGCGAGCGGGATGGCATCGTTGCCCCCGCCGAGGCCGAGTCACTGATGGATGAGATCGCAACCGGGCTGCTCACCTTCCGCGACCCGGACGGCACTGCCTCGGTCAAGTCCGTGGAACGGGTCACCGACACGTTCGGTACCGGCGCGCATGCCGACCGGCTCCCGGACCTGATCGTCCGATGGAGTGAGCGGCCCGCAACCCGGCTCGGGTACGTCCAGTCGGAGCGGTTCGGCACCGTGCGCCGTCAGGGCTCGGGCAGCGGTCGCTCCGGCAACCACACCGCGGACGCCTGGGCGCTCGTGGTGCCCGGCGCGTCGCGGGCACGGACGCCCACGCGGCCCCCGAGGCTGGTGGACGTCGCCGCCACCGCGGCCGCCCTCGCGGGTGGCGGGATCGCCGACCTGCCCGGAGAGCCGCTGCTCGAACGCTAGCGTTGGCCACCTTCGGCCGGCGGCACTCCTGACGGCCTCAAGTCGGTAGATCTCGCGGGCGATGTATCGCTTGAGGCGGGGTGTCGCTCCCTGGAAGCGCTGCAACGCGGTTAGGCTTCGAACAGGTGTTCTCCATCCGAGGAGGTGTCCGTGCGGGTGCTGGGTGTGGACCCCGGGCTCACCCGCTGCGGACTCGGCGTGGTCGTCGGCGGCCGCGGGCGGGCAGTCAGCTGCGTGGCTGTCGACGTCGTGCGTACTGCCCCTGAGACGGACCTCGGTGCGCGGCTGGTTGCGGTGGCCGATGTCGTGGAGCGTTGGGTGGCCGAGCACCGTCCGGACGTCGTTGCAGTGGAGCGGGTGTTCAGCCAACACAACGTGCGCACCGCGATGGGCACCGCGCAGGTCAGCGGGGTAGTAGCGCTGGTCGCGGCCCAGCGGGGCCTGCCGGTCGCCTTCCATACCCCCAGCGAGATCAAAGCGGCAGTCACCGGCTCTGGCCGGGCGGGCAAGGAGCAGGTAACGACCATGATCACTCGACTGCTCGCCCTGCCAGCCAAGCCGCGACCGGCTGACGCCGCCGACGCGCTGGCACTGGCGATCTGCCACCTGTGGCGAGCCCCGATGACGGAACGCCTGGTGCAGGCACGCGCCCACGCCGCGGAGCTCGCTCGAAACCACCGCGCACGCTTGGCCGCGGCGGCTCGCAAGTCGGGAGAGGTGTGATTACCGAGTGATTTCTTCGGTGCGCGGGCAGGTGCTGTCCGTGGATCTGGACCATGCCGTGATCGAGGTCGGTGGCGTCGGGCTGGCGGTACGCGCCGTTCCCGCGACGCTGGCCACTTTGCGGCGCGGCGAGCAAGCCCGGCTCGCCACGTCGTTGGTTGTCCGTGAGGACTCGCTGACGCTGTACGGCTTCGTTGACGGTGCGGCTCGGGAGTTGTTCGTGCTGCTGCAGACCGTCTCTGGAGTGGGACCGCGGCTCGCGCTGGCGATGCTCGCCGTTCTCGAGCCGGACTCCCTGCGCACCGCGCTCGCTGAGGGAGATCTCACCGTGCTCACCCGGGTGCCCGGGATCGGCCGCAAGGGTGCGGAGCGGCTCGTGGTGGAGTTACGAGACAAGGTGAGGGAAGCGGGATCGGCCGCACCGGGGCCGGCTGCAGGCGCCGGTGGGGCGGTGCGGACTCAGGTGACCGAGGCGCTGGTCGGCCTCGGGTTCGCGGTCCGGCAGGCTGAGCAAGCCGTGGACGCCGTACTTTCCGGCTCCAACGGGGAGTCTCACGACACGTCTGACACCTCGGGGATCTTGCGCAGCGCACTGACCCGGCTGGGGCGCAACCGGTGACTACCGAGTCGCCGCTGTCGGCTCAGGTGGACCCGGCGGACATCGAGCTGGAAACCACCCTGCGACCACGCCGGCTGCCCGAGTTCATCGGTCAGGCCCGGGTCCGTGAGCAGCTCGAACTGGTGCTGGAAGGCGCCCGGCGACGCGGCGCTGCGCCGGACCATGTGCTGCTGTCCGGCCCACCGGGGCTGGGCAAGACGAGCCTTGCGATGATTATCGCTGCGGAGCTGGGCAGCGCGATCCGGATCACCTCGGGTCCGGCGCTGGAACGCGCCGGAGATCTCGCCGCGATGCTGTCCAACCTCGTTGAGGGCGACGTGCTGTTCATCGACGAGATCCACCGGGTGGCTCGGCCCGCCGAGGAGATGCTCTACCTCGCGATGGAGGACTTCCGGGTCGACGTGGTGGTCGGCAAGGGTCCCGGAGCCACCTCGATCCCACTGGAGATCGCCCCTTTCACTTTAGTCGGAGCCACTACTCGTTCTGGTGCGCTGACCAGTCCATTGCGCGATCGGTTCGGGTTCACCGCGCACATGGAGTTCTACGAACCCGAGGAGCTGGAGCTGGTCTTGCGGCGCTCGGCCGGCATCCTCGGTGTGGACCTGCGCCCCGACGGCGCCACCGAGATCGCCGGCCGCTCCCGCGGCACGCCTCGGATCGCGAACCGGTTACTGCGCCGGGTACGTGACTACGCCGAGGTCCGGGCCGACGGTGCGATCACGCTCGAGGTGGCCCGTGCCGGCTTGGCTGTCTATGACGTCGACGAGCTTGGGCTGGATCGGCTGGATCGGGCTGTGCTCACCGCGCTGGTACGCACCTTCGGTGGCGGACCGGTTGGCGTGTCCACACTCGCCGTTGCGGTCGGTGAGGAGCCGGCCACCGTGGAGGAGGTGTGCGAGCCCTTCCTGGTCCGTGCCGGAATGCTTGCTCGCACTCCCCGTGGCCGGGTGGCTACCGCAGCCGCGTGGCGGCACCTGAAATTGCAGCCGCCCCCCGACACCCCAGGAGACGCCACCCCGACGCTTTTCGACGGGTGAGACCTGCTTGCAGGGTCGAACCATCCATACCCAGGCCTGCTTGCAGGGTCGAACCATCCATACCGAGACCTGCTTGCAGGGTCGAACCTGGCACACTCAGGTGTGCAACACCGATGGTGATCGGAGAGCCATGGACCCCCTGCTCCTGCCCCTGCTTTTCATCGCCGTGCTGGCATTGCCCCTGATCCTCGGCTCACGCCGGCAGAAGCGGGCGATGGCCGAGGCGCAGCGGCTGCAGAGCTCGCTGACCAACGGTGATCGGGTGATAACTACCTCCGGCCTGCACGGCACCGTGGTCGGCAGCGCTGACGAGACCACGATCGACCTGGAGATCGCCGCTGGAGTGCGCACCACCTGGCTGCGCGCGGCGATCCGAGAAAAGATCACCGAGGACGACGAGGCGGCAGCCACAAGCGCGCCGGTGGCAGCCCCCATCGAGGACGGCACTCGCACCGACAAGCCGTGACCTGACCGGTGTGGGTACGCTGCGCGTCCGGCCCCCACCGCCGGTGCCGATGACCGCGCTGGCACAGTGTGGGCTGCGGCAGGCTGCCGTGATGGCGCCGGCGCAGTGAGCTGTTAACGAGGAGAACCACCCACCGTGGCACCACCGGCCGTGCACTTCCGCCCCTGGCGGAACTTGGCGATCTTCGCTGGAATTGTCGCTGTCCTGTATTCGCTGGTTTTCTTCACCGGCGGGGGAGATCCCACTCCCAAATTAGGCATCGACCTTCAGGGCGGCACCAGGGTGACCCTCACTGCCCGCACCGTGGACGGCCAGCCGCCGTCGCGGGAATCGTTGGATCAAGCTCGTCAGATCATCGAGCAGCGGGTCAACGGCATCGGGGTGAGCGGGGCAGAGGTCGTCCTGGACGGCAACAACCTGATCATCACGGTCCCTGGTGAAAACGGCGATCAAGCCCGCAGCCTCGGTCAGACCGCCAAGCTGTACTTCCGACCGGTTATCACCGAGGTGCCAGCCAGTCTCGCTGGGCCGACACCCGGCGGTCAGGCTCCGAGCGGTCAAAACCCAGGCAGCCAGGCTCCCAGCGGTCAGGCTCCTGAGGGTAGCGAGCCGGCACCTCCTGACGTCTCCAATCAACCGCCGGCCACTGAGGGTGCACCGGCACCGGTTGTGCCGCAGCAGGTGCAGCCCCCGCCAGACGAGCTGACTGCCGAGCCGACCCCTCCTCCGGTCCCGCCGGTACCTCCGGCACCCGCGGCACCGTCGACCACCCCGTCGCCCCCGGTCGGCGCTGCGCCGGCTGATTCGGCCGATCCCGAGGTCGCCGAGCAGATCCGGCAAGCCCGAGCGCGGCTGCAGAGCGAGGATCCGGCAGTGCAGCGGCAGGCGCTCGTCGCACTCAACTGTGCCGCTGCCAACCCCTTGCGCGGTAACGACGATCCGAACCTGCCGCTGGTCACCTGTGACCAGGACCGCACCGCCAAGTACCTGCTTGGCCCCGCGTTCATGTCCGGCGAGCAGGTTTCCAACGCATCGGCCGGCTTGAACCCGGACGGCACCGGATACGAAGTACGCCTGAACTTCAACCGTGAAGGCGAGGATGTCTGGGCGCAGTACACCGCGAACCACGTCGGCGAGCAGGCCGCGTTCCTGTTGGACACCGAGGTAGTGTCTGCTCCGCAAATCAATGGCCCGATCCCGCCCGGCCAGCAGACCAGCATCACTGGCAGGTTCACCCAAGCCGAGGCCCAGAACCTTGCCAACGCGCTCAAGTACGGTTCGCTGCCACTGTCCTTCCAGTCCTCGGAGTCCGAAACCGTCTCGGCCACTCTGGGTCTCGCCTCATTGCGCGCCGGCCTGCTCGCCGGTGCGATCGGGCTGGCCGTGGTGTTCGTCTACTGCCTGTTCTATTACCGGGCCCTCGGAGTGCTGACGATCTTGTCCCTGGCACTGTCCGGCCTGATCGTCTACGCCGTGCTGGTGCTGCTCGGCCGATGGATCGGGTTCACCCTGGATCTGGCCGGTGTCGCCGGTTTCATCGTCGCGATCGGTATCACCGCGGACTCCTTCGTGATCTTCTTCGAGCGCCTCAAAGACGAGATCCGGGACGGCCGGACTTTCCGCTCCGCGGTGCCTCGGGCCTGGGTCCGCTCCCGCCGCACCATCCTTTCGGCGGATGCGGTCAGCTTCCTGGCCGCCGCGGTGCTCTACGTTCTCGCGGTGGGTCAGGTGAAAGGTTTCGCCTTCACCCTCGGCATGTCGACGGTACTGGACCTGGTGGTGGTCTTCCTGGTGACGCATCCGCTGGTGGCGATGGCGTCGCAATCCCGGCTGTGGTCCCGACCGAATCTGTCCGGGCTCGGGGCCGCACAGCGGGCCGGTGCCGCAAGCCGATCGACGCTGGCGACCGCGGGGAAGGGAACCTGAGATGGTCGGCACGCTGGGGCGCCTCTACAGCGGGACCGGTGCGTTCGACATCGTCGGGCGGCGGCGGATCTGGTACGTGCTATCCGGTCTGCTCGTCGTGATCTGCCTCCTCTCGATACTGCTGCGGGGCTTTAACCTGGGCATCGACTTCGAGGGCGGTACCCGGATACAGCTCCCGGCGCAGGGCGAGCGCGGCCTGATCACCACCGAGCAGGTCGAGCGAGCCTTCACTGACGCGGTGGGACAGCCACCGGAGTCAGTGCAGATCGTCGGTACCGGCTCCGTAGCGAGCATCCTGATCCGCACTGATGCGCTGGATCCCCGAGCCTCATTCGAGGTCAAGAAGGCACTGTTCGACCAGCTACGTCCGCTCGGAAGCGATGGGCAGCCCAACGAAGACGCGATCAGCGACAGCGCGGTCAGCGCAACCTGGGGCGGCGAGATCAGCAAGCAGGCACTGATTGCGCTGCTGGTCTTCCTCGGCCTGGTGTCCGTGTTCCTCGCGGTCTATTTCGAGCCCCGGATGGCGCTGGCAGCGCTGGTCGCGCTGGTGCACGACGTGTTGGTCACCGCAGGGATCTACTCGCTGATCGGCTTTGAGGTGACGCCGGCGTCGGTCATCGGCCTGCTCACCATCCTCGGGTTCTCGTTGTACGACACAGTCGTGGTGTTCGACAAGGTGCAGGAGAACACCCGTGGGCTGCTCGGGCTGAGCCGGCGAACCTACGGCGAGGCCGCCAACCTCGCGATCAATCAGACTCTGATGCGTTCGATCAACACCTCGCTGATCGCGGTACTTCCCGTGCTGGGTCTGCTGGTGATCGGTGTCGGCCTGCTGGGTGTCGGAACGCTCAAGGACCTTGCACTGGTGCAGATGGTCGGCATCCTGGCCGGGGCGATGTCCTCGATCTTCTTGGCGACGCCGTTGATGGTGGACCTCACCATGCGCCGGCCGGCTTACCGCCAGCAAGCTGAGCGAGTGATCCAACGCCGGGAGAAGCTGGCCAGCAAAGTCAATCCCGAGCACGAGGACGAGGTCTCGTCGACGATCAGCCCACGGACCAGGACAGCGGAGGGTATGGCCGCCGGCGTGCCTGCACGGGTCGGTAAGACCGGGCCGGCCGGACGGCGACGCGGGCACCCTGCGAGTAAGAGTGGCAGACCCTCCGGCAAGGCCGGCAGGTCGTCAAGTTCTTGACCCTCCACCGCCCACCCGATTCTGATCGTCCTAATCACTGGAGCCCTGTTTATTGCGCAGCGTAGCGCTTTGGTGACGCTGTGCCACGTGTTTGACACTTTCCGCCGTCTATTTGGTGAGTTGTCGCTCTGAGTACTTGCCTCTGGCGCTCATTAGGGGAACGCTCTGTAGTCAAGCGCCGGATGTAGCTCCGGTGAGTGAGGGGCACGGGAGGGGGCACCGTGGGGGGCGACCAGGAAAGATCGGGGATGGCGGGGTGGTCTGTTCCGGGTGTGGTACATCTCCGCGAGGTGCGCGAAGACCCGGCCGGTCGGCGGGTATTGGCCCGTCACCGCGTCACCCGCAGGTCGCTGGCGGTGACTTACCTGTCGGAAGAACTGCGCACCGACGCTGAGTTCCGCGCTCGCTTCGCCCGGGAGTTCGGACGGCTGGCCCAGGTCCGCGATGCCAGAGTGTCACGGGTCCATCGATACGTTGAGTATCACCATGGCACTGCCGTCATCGGCGACCATGTCAGCGGAACTTCGCTGCGTGCTCTGCTGCTGGCACAGGGAGCCACCGGTATCGAGGCGGCACTGGTCGTACTCAAGGACACGCTGCGCGGCCTGGCCGCCTACCACGCCGCAGGGCTGGCGCACGGTGACATCAAGCCGGAGTGCGTGGGCCTCACCCGTGCTGGCCGCGTCCGGCTCGTCGACTTCGGACTGTCCACCGCCCACGGCAGGCAGCTGCTCGCTCGGTCGACACCGTTCTACCTGGCTCCTGAACAGTGGAATGGTCGTTGGGCTAGCTCCACGGGGGACGTGTACGCCGCCACGATCACGTTCTTCGAGTGCTTGGTCGGTGCGCCGCCGTTCTACGCCGGCAGCTCGACCGAGCTTGAGGTCAAGCACCACCAGAGCAGTCCCCCCCTCGACGTGCTTCCCCCACCGCTGCGCGAGCTGGTGATGTGCGGCCTTGCCAAGGACCCGCGCAGCCGGCCCGCGGCGCGGAGCCTCATCGCCTATGTTGATGACGTGGCGACCCGAGCTGTGGGCACTGGCTGGGAACGGCGCGGGCGACGCGAGCTGGCCGGTTTGCTGAGCAGTCGTTCGGCACTCCCGGACCGACCGATGCCGGTTCGCCGCACAGGCAGCATGACCGGTGAACCCCGGCAGCCGGTCCGGTTGGCGGCTGTTGTGGGCGGCGCTCTGGCGTTGGCCGCAGGCTTGTCCAGCCCGCCGTTGGCGGTCATCCTGCCGGGAGGCAGCATCTTCGGCTCGGATGCGAGGTCACCAGTGCTGGCCTTTCCCGACCCCGCTCATGGCAACTCCCCAGTGCGTGCCGTGACCAACGGTCGGCTGGCCGATCGCGCTCCGGATGCCGCGCCCGCCGCGAAGGCCGCCCCTGCTGCCAAAGCTGATCCGACCGGCCGAGAACCCGTTGCCAGCGCACAGTCGAACCAGGAGCTCTCACCCACATCGTCGATTTCCATGGCGAACCGTCAGCGCACGTTGGAGGAAGACCCCACCCGCATCGGGTACCCGGCGGGCTCTGTCCATCGGGATGAGGACGCGCGGGATGAGGATGCCCGCGATGGGGAAACACAGTCCCAATCCGCTCCGGCGCCCACCTGCACCCCCGCCCTGCTTTCAGAGCACAAGCGCTGTGCGCCGAGCGGGACGGTCTCGACAACGGGGCTACCCGCGTCATTCAACTTGCCTGCGTCGGTCAAGCTACCTGAGCAAATCCGGGCGTCGATGCCGATCTTCGAGAAGGTCAAGCAACAGAAGGAAATCCGCAACCTGCGCAAGGACGCCGACGCCGAACCCAGGCACACTGGCAAGGGCGAGCAGGCGAAGCGGGTGGTTGACTCCCCTGGGGAGTAGCAGACCCCTAAGCGCAACCGGTAAGACGGCGGTGTGTGCCGCGAATCCAACGGGGGGAACCTGGCAAACTTGCTCGTACCGCTGATTCGAGAAGTCCCGGACTTTCCGGAGCCCGGCGTGCTGTTTCGGGATATCGGGCCCGTTCTGGCCGACGCCGCTGCGTTCCGAACGGTGGTGGATGAGCTCATCGTCCCAACGCGGCGGGTCGATGTCGTGGTCGGGGTGGAAGCCCGTGGATTTCTCTTGGGCGCGGCAGCGGCATATGCCCTGGGCGCTGGTCTGGTAGGGGTCCGTAAGCCGGGCAAGCTACCCATGGTATGTGACAGGGAGGCCTATGCTCTGGAGTATGGCGTCGCCTCGCTGGAACTGGCTGCTGGCGCCCTGCGGCCGGGGCAGCGGGCCCTGGTGATCGACGATGTGCTGGCCACCGGGGGGACGGTAGCCGCGACCTGTGCATTGGTCGAGCGGGCTGGGGCCTCGGTGAGTGGCATTGCGGTGCTGCTGGAAATTGGCGCGCTTCAGGGTCGTCAGCGGCTCGGCGGCCGCGCGCTGCACGCTCTACTGACGATCTGACAAGTACCGAGATGTCCCGGTCCTGCGGATCTCGCGCCGGCACGCGGCGGTATCCTGAAACCAGGTCGGTCACCACGTGGCGGGAGAGTGCGCTTGAGCCAGGATCTGCAGCGCACCGCTGCGCCGCCTGCCGGCCCAGACCCAGGCCCAGCTCCAGATTCGGCCACGGTCGCTGCGCGGCTGCCCTCGGCGACCCGGCGGGTTCGGGCTCGGCTCGCGCGGCGGATCACCGCGCAGCGGCCGGGTCCGGTCAGGCAGGTGCTCGAACCACTCGCTGTGGTGCACCGGGAGCTGCATCCCAAGGCTGACCTCGCGTTGCTGCAACGGGCTTACGACGTTGCCGAGGCCAAGCATTCCCAGCAGCAACGAAAATCGGGCGACCCGTACATCACCCATCCGTTGGCGGTCTCGACGATCCTCGCCGAGTTGGGGATGGACACCACGACGCTGGTGGCCGCGCTGCTCCATGACACCGTCGAGGACACTGACTATTCGCTGTCCCGTCTCACCCAGGATTTCGGTGAGGAGGTTGCGCACCTCGTCGACGGTGTCACCAAGCTCGACAAGGTCAAACTCGGCGCCGCCGCCGAGGCCGAGACAATCCGCAAGATGGTCATCGCGATGGCGCGTGACCCGCGGGTGCTGGTGATCAAGCTGGCGGACCGATTACACAACATGCGCACCATGCGGTTCCTGCCGCCCGAGCAACAAGCCCGCAAGGCCAAGGAGACCCTCGAGGTACTCGCGCCGCTGGCTCACCGGCTGGGCATGGCCACCATCAAGTGGGAACTGGAAGACCTTTCCTTCGCGATCTTGCATCCGAAGAAGTACGACGAGATCGTCCGGCTGGTGGCTGATCGGGCGCCATCACGCGACACCTACCTGCGGACGGTGATCGATGAGGTCTCCGCGCAGCTGTCCGGTTCGCGGATCACCGCCACCGTCGAAGGCAGGCCCAAGCACTACTACTCGATCTACCAGAAGATGATCGTGCGCGGTCGCGATTTCGACGATATCCACGACCTGGTCGGGGTACGGATCATGGTCGAAGACGTGCGCGACTGCTATGCCGCGGTCGGCGTGGTGCACTCGGTGTGGCAGCCGATGCCCGGTCGCTTCAAGGACTACGTCGCGCAGCCCCGGTTCGGGGTCTACCAGTCGCTGCACACCACCGTGATCGGGCCGGACGGCAAACCGTTGGAGGTGCAGATCCGCACCCGCGATATGCACCGAACCGCGGAGTACGGCATCGCCGCGCACTGGCGGTACAAGGAGACCCGCGGCACCCACAACGGAGCTGTGGACGTCGATGAAATGGCCTGGATGCGCCAGTTGCTGGACTGGCAGCGTGAGGCCGCCGACCCCGGTGAGTTCCTTGAGTCGCTGCGTTATGACCTGGCCGCCCGTGAGATCTTCGTCTTCACACCCAAGGGCGACGTCATCACGCTGCCCACAGGTTCCACGCCGGTCGACTTCGCCTACGCGGTGCACACCGAGGTCGGTAATCGCTGCATCGGTGCGCGGGTCAACGGCCGGCTTGTCGCGTTGGAGCGGCAGTTGGAGAACGGCGAGGTCGTCGAGATCTTCACCTCGAAGGCCGAGGGTGCCGGGCCCAGCTGGGACTGGTTGTCGTTCGTCGCCTCACCACGGGCCCGGGCCAAGATCAGGCAGTGGTTCGCCAAGGAGCGCCGCGAGGAGGCGATCGACACCGGCAAGGACGCCATCGCCAAGGAGCTGCGCCGGGTTGGTCTACCGGTGCAGCGGTTGGTGTCTGCCGAGTCGATGGTTGCGGTGTCTCGAGAGCTGCACTATCCCGACGTCAGCGCCCTGTATGCCGCGGTCGGGGAGCATCACGCCTCGTCTCGTCAAGTGGTGCAGCGCCTGGTTGCGCTGCTGGGGGGTGAGGAGGGCGCCGAGGAGGTGTTGGCCGACCGGGCCACCCCCTCCACGGTCCAGCGCCGCCGCGAGACCGGCGACTCCGGCGTGCGAGTGCGGGGTGCCGGAGACGTCTACGCCAAGCTCGCCCGCTGCTGCACACCGGTCCCCGGTGACGAGATCCTGGGGTTTGTCACCAGGGGTGGTGGGGTCAGTGTGCACCGCACCGACTGCACCAATGCCGACTCGCTGCGGGAGCAGCCCGAGCGGCTGGTTGATGTGGAGTGGGCGCCGTCTTCCTCGTCGGTGTTCCTGGTCGGTATCCAGGTCGAGGCGCTGGACCGGCACCGGCTGCTATCTGACGTCACCAAGGTGCTCGCTGACGGGCGGGTGAACATCCTGTCGGCCTCTGTCACCACCACCCGGGACCGGGTGGCGGTGAGCCGGTTCTCCTTCGAGATGGGTGACCCCAAACACCTCGGGCACGTGCTGCGTGCGGTACGCAATATCGAGGGCGTCTACGACGTCTACCGAGTCACGTCATCGAATTGAGCGCAGTTATCGAGCTGTCTGGAATGAGGACCCGGTCTAAGATGGGGGCGCGACGTCGACGGACGTGATGGTGACCGGCGCATTGGGTTTGCCACCACCAGGGGATGGTTGCAGCGACCCGTCGTCACCAGCCCGCGCTATCTCATCAATCACCTTGAGACCCTCTGGGGTGATCGTGGCGAATACGGTGTAGTCGGGCGGGAGCTGAGTTTGACCGTAGATTAAGAAGAACTGGCTGCCGCCGCTGTCGGGCTGGCCGGTGTTGGC
Source organism: Actinomycetota bacterium (assembly GCA_030862405.1). Taxonomy (GTDB): domain Bacteria; phylum Actinomycetota; class Actinomycetes; order Mycobacteriales; family Pseudonocardiaceae. The sequence continues at coordinate 18,173 of JALZDU010000429.1, forward strand.
CATCGCGACGTATCCGCGCCCGTAGGTCAGCTCAGGAAATACCTCGTCGGGCACCGTGTACCCCGGCCCGCCGGCGCCCGAGCCGGTCGGGTCGCCGCATTGCAGAACCTGCAGCCCGGGGTTGGTGACCAGCCGGTGACATGGGCTGTTGGCGTAAAAGCCTTGCCTGGCCAGGCTGATGAAGCTGTTCACGGTGCAGGGGGCCAGCGCCGGCTCCAGGGTGAGGCCGATCGGGCCGGCCGAGGTCTGCATGGTCGCGGCCACACTGCCCTCGGTGGAGGTGGGACCGGCCGGTGGAGGTGTCACCGGCCTGGCCGGGGTCTGCTGGGTGGCCTGGTACTGGCAATCGACTGAGGCGGGCAGCGGCTGCGGCCGCGCCAGCGGGGCAGGTGGCTCGTTGGACGGAGAAGGCTTGGTGGTGGCGGTCGTGGTGACGGGCGCGGCCGGGGTGGCCGGGTTCGCGGCGGTGTTGACCGTCTGGTCGCCTCCGCCCAGCGTCACGATCAGTCCCACGACACCGATGACCAGCGCTACCGCGGCCACGCTGCCAGCTACCGCGTACTTGCGGCGCGACTTGGCCCGCTGCGCGCGGCGAGCCAGCTGGCGGTCCAGTTTGCGCTTCGCTGCCTCGCGGCGTTGCTCGTTCGTGGGCACCCAGACTCCTGTGGCTGACAACTGTGATGGGGCGGTTAACGCCGCGTAGTCTAGGTGGGCCGCAGGTGAGCCCGACGTCAGCCTCCCCGGCGAGCGCTGCCCTAGGCTGGGGGCGTCCCATCTCCGTCACCCGAAGTGGAGTCACGGTGCTCGTCGCAGGTTTCGCCACCGGCTCCTTCCAAGCCAACTGCTTCGTACTCGCCGCCGAGGCGGGCGGCCCGTGTGTGGTTGTCGACCCCGGTCAGGATGCGGAGCAGCCACTGGGCGACATGTTGCGCAAGCACCGGCTCGATCCGGTCGCGGTGTTGCTCACCCACGGGCATTTTGATCACATCTTCGCGGTCACCCCGGTGTGTGACGGCCATGACATCCCGGCCTGGATCCACCCAGAGGATCGCGTGCTGCTCTCCGACCCGATGCGAGCACTGTCCGCCGATGCGCAGCAGTTTTTCGGCGGTCGGGTCCAGCTGCGCGAGCCGCGCGAGGTGCGCGCGCTGGACGACGGTACGTCCTTGGAGCTGGCCGGGCTGAGCTTCACCGTCGACCACACCCCGGGGCACACCCGGGGGTCGGTGACGTTTCGTTCGGTGACGCGTAACGGGTCCGGTGAGGGGCAGGCCCTGCTCGTCTCTGGCGACACGCTGTTCGCCGGCTCGATCGGGCGGACCGACCTACCTGGTGGCGATCACGAGCAGATGCTCACGTCGCTTCGGGACAAGATCCTCGTGCTCGACGACGACACCATCGTTTTGCCCGGTCACGGCCCGCAGACGACCATCGGCAGGGAGCGTGTCACCAACCCGTTCCTGCACGGTCTTGCCGCCCCCGGCCGAGCGCGTGGTCTGTGACTTGATGGTCGGCTCCTACTGCGTTGATGCGATGTTGTCGCGGGAGACGACCACTGCGGCGATCGCTGTGGTGATCGGGACGGCAGCGACGAGCCCGATGCTGCCGACGAGCGTGCGCACCACCTCCTGGGCGACATTCTGTGCGGTGATCAGCGTGCCGAAGCTCTGCCCGGACAGCGAGAAAGCCAGCAGCACCGGCAGCGCGGCACCGGCGTAGGCCAGTGCGAGGGTGTTCACCGCCGAGGAAATGTGGTCACGGCCGATCCGCAATGCAGCGGTGTAGAGGGCCCTAGTGCCCAGAGCGGGATTGGCTCGACGTAGTTCCCACACCGCGCTGGTCTGGGTCACCGTGACATCGTCGAGCACGCCCAGTGCACCGATGATCATTCCGGCGAGCAGCAGCCCGCGGGCGTCGATTCCCTGCCCGAGCACGCTAATGAGGTTGGCGGTGTCGTCGTCCAATCCGGTCAGCTGGGTGGCTGCGGAGAAAGCGGTACCCAGCACGCCGATCAGGCCGAGGCTCAATACCGTGCCCAGCACTGCGCTGGATGTCTGGGCGCAGACACCGTGGGTGAGATACAGCACCCCAAACATGATCACGCTGGCGGCCAGGACGCCGACAATCACCGGGTCCGCACCGTTGAGGATCGCGGGGAACAGGTAAACCGCCAGTACCACAAAGCTGAAGCCGAGCGCGGCGAGCGACGCAAGGCCTTTCCACCGGCCGAGTAGCAGTACCGCCGCGGCGAACAGCGCAACAAGCCACAGCATCGACACACCGCGCTGGAAATCCTGTATTTGATAAGCGGCGGGATCGGTGGGATTTCCCCCGGTGTAAGCGAGCACGATCTGGTCACCGACGGTGAATCGCGGCGTGCTCGGCTCGTCGGGTAACACCTGCTGGATCGTGGCGCCCGGCGAGTCGCCGTCGGTGAGCTGGACATCCAGCGAGGTGCATTTCTTGGCTTCTTCGGCCTCGCCGATGCCCGCGCTGGCGCTGCTGCACGGGGCGGAGCGCGCCGCCAGGATCTCCCCGTGCACCGGCCGCTGCCCGAACCCGATATCCACACCGCTGCGTGGGGTGTCGCTGGGCCAGGTCAGCCACAGGCCAACCAGGGTGGCCAGCGCGACCGGCACCAACGCCGCGGCCAGCAGCATCTTTACCCGGCGAGAGGCCGGCGGCACCGGTCCGTGTCCCCCATGGCCGTGGCCATGGCCTGGTGGCGGGCGTGCCGGTCCAGTAGCCCGGCGGTAGTGGTGCCTGCCGCTGCTGCGGTCAGTAGCACTCATCGACTGGGTATCCCTCTCTGATCGGTGCACCCCAGTTCCTAGCGGATCGAACATCCGTTCGATAAGGTGGGCCGATGCGATGGGACAACCTGACGCTGTCCGACGAGTCCACCCAGGACGCGCTGTTCGGAGTGGGCGACGTCATGACGCGCACCTTCGACACCCCGGAGTTCCGCGGGATGACCTTCTATGAGATACGAGCCCGCTCGATCATCAACAAGGTACCGGGCGCGTCCCGGATGCCCTTCAGCTGGACGCTCAACCCCTACCGGGGCTGCAGCCATGCGTGTGTTTATTGCTTCGCTCGGCGAACGCACGAATACCTCGATCTTGACGCCGGGCTCGATTTCGAATCGAAGATCGTGGTGAAGGTCAACGCACCGCAGCTGCTGCGTAAGCAGCTCTCCTCCTCGCGTTGGGCAGGGGACCATATCGCAATGGGCACCAACGTCGACCCCTACCAGCGCGTTGAGGGACGCTACCGCCTGATGCCCGGCATTCTTGAGGCTCTGTGCGACGCGCGGAACGCGTTTTCGATCCTCACCAAGGGCACCCTGGTGCTACGCGATCTGGATCTGCTTCGCGAGGCCGCGGAGGTCGCCGATGTGTCGGTCAACATCTCGGTGGGATTCATCGATGAGATGTTGTGGCGGAAGGTGGAACCTGGCACGCCCGCACCACGCGCCCGGCTCAGTGTGTGCCGCACGCTCACCGATGCGGGCATCGGGTGCGGGGTGCTCATGGCGCCGATCCTGCCGTACCTCACCGACTCGCCCGACCAGCTCGAGGCAACGGTGTGGGCGATCGCAGCGGCCGGCGCGCGCAGCCTTACCCCGCTCGTACTCCACCTGCGCCCTGGCGCTCGTGAGTGGTATCTCGCCTGGCTGGAACGCGAGTACCCCAAGCTAGTGCCTCAGTACCAGGAGCTTTACCGCAACGGGGCATATGCTCCCAAGGCATACCAACGCAGCATCTCCGCGCGTGTCGCCCAACTTGCCCGTCGGTACGGCGTCGGCACGACGACCCTGTCGAGGACGTGAGGGGGAGCGGATCCATCGGCGTCACACCTGGTGGCTGACTCTAGCTCGGCGCCGGATCAGGAGCCGATCTCGTGCAGAGCGCCGCAGTCGAGGAAAGCGAACGACGCGCCCGCAGCGCCGCCGATGAAGAAGATCACAAGGCTAAGGCCAAGAGGCCCAGCACCGAGGCCGCATCCGGCTGCGGCGCCGAGGGGGACGGGCGGGAAGCGGACTGCGTACGCGGTTAGCCTTTGCAGGGTCGCGAGTCCGTTGTCAAAGAGTGAGGAGCCAGCTTCCGTGATGCGCACCCACCCTGCCGGCACGCTGCGAGCTGAGCACGCCGGGCACACCGTCACCCTGACCGGGTGGGTCGCCCGCCGCCGCGATCACGGTGGTGTGATCTTCATTGATCTGCGGGACGCCTCTGGGGTGGTGCAGGTGGTCTTCCGCGAGGGCGACATGGCCGACCGGGCGCACCGGTTGCGTGCCGAGTTCTGCGTGCAAGTCACCGGCACCGTGGCCGCCCGCCCCGAGGGAAATGAGAACCCGGACCTCCCGACCGGCAGCATCGAGGTCACCGCCGAAGAGCTCACGGTGCTCAGCGAGTCGGCGGCGTTGCCGTTCCAACTCGACGATCACCTGGAAGTCGGCGAGGAGATTCGGCTGCGGCACCGTTACCT
>JALZDU010000436.1 GCA_030862405.1 Actinomycetota bacterium
AGTGAGGAGTGTGGGGATCCGCCGCCATACGTGCAACGGCATTCGGCTACTGACGCGTCAGAATCGATGCTTCGACCCTGGCAAGCAGGTCTCAGGCTGACGGCCAGGCGTGCACCGGCTGGTTGGAATGCATGTGCTCGAGATAACGGCGCAACATGCCGGCCAATGCGGCAGGTCGGTCGGCGCCCCGTTCGGTCAGTCGCTGCACGGTCGCACGCTGCCAGCCGGCGCCGGTACGGCGTGTGACGCAGCGTTGCTCGATCACAGCGAGGTAGCGCTCCCGGGCGGCATCGGACATTCCGCAGCTGCGCAGCCCGTCGTGGGCCAGCGGCAAAAGTTTCCGCAACACCAATTCATCGGGCCGGACCCACCCGATGCCCGGCCAGTACAGCGCGGCATCCATGCCGAGACGGGCTGCTGCGTATAGGTTGTCCTGCGCGGCCTGGAAGGACATTTGGCTCCACACCGGCCGGTCCAGCTCGGTGAGCCCGCGCATTGCACCGAAGAAGAACGCGGCGTTGGCCAGCACGTCGATGACCGTTGGCCCGGCCGGTAACACCCGATTTTCGATGCGCAGGTGCGCCACGCCGTCCATGACGTCATAGATCGGGCGGTTCCATCGCCAGATGGTGCCGTTGTGCAGCCGCGGCTCCGACAGTGATGGCGCGCCGCCCGAGTCGAGTACCGCCACTGGGTCCTCGTCATCGGTCTGCGGCAGCAACGGTGAGAAGTATCGTGCGTTTTCCTCGAACAGGTCGAAGATCGAGGTAATCCACCGCTCGCCGAACCACACTCTCGGGCGAACCCCCTGGTTACGCAGCTCCGGCGACCGGGTATCGGTGGACTGCTCGAACAAAGGGATGCGAGTCTCGTGCCACAGTGCGCGGCCCAGAAGAAATGGTGAATTCGCGGCCAGTGCCACCTGTACCCCAGCCAAAGCCTGCGCGGCATTCCAATGCGCCGCGAAGGCATGGGGAGCGACTTGCAAGTGTAGCTGCACTGATGTACACCCGGATTCGGGGATAATCGAGTCCGTGGCGCACCGCAACCGTTCCGGTGGGCCACCCTCCAGGGGCACCCCCTCCATGTCGAGTACGAGCTCTTCGCGCCGGGAGGCCAAGATCTGCTTGTTGAGCAGGAAGTAGCGCGATTTCGGGGACATCCATCGCCGGTCGAAGTGGTCCGCTCGCAGGGTCGGCAGGATGCCGATCATGACAAGACCGACGCCGGTGGCGTGGGCAGCCTCGTTGGCCGTATTCAGTGCGGTTCGCAGTTCGCGCTCGAGGCCCAGTACTTCATCGGCGGCCAGCGGCCGGGGCCGCACGTTGATTTCGATGTTGTGCTGGCCGAGTTCGGACTGGAAGGCCGGATCGTCGATCTGCGCCAGCACGGCCTGGTTGGCCATCGCGGGATCGACATTGTCGTCGATCAGGTTCAGCTCCAGCTCCAGCCCCATCTGCTCGGGGCCGTCGGACAAGCTGCCTTCGGCGAGCATCCGGGCCAGCGCGTCGAGGCAGCGCTGGATCTTTTCCCGGTAGCGCTGCAGGTCACGCTGGGTGTAGATCGAATTGATCACGCCTCACCCTCCGACCCCGCGACCCGGCGCGCCTTCACCGTGACACAGCGCCGCAAGCCGTGACCAGCCGCCGAACTGGTGGGGGTTGGCCTTCTCGCCGCATGTGCACGCTTTGCGAAACTGACAGTGTGGGTGAGCTCGTCGAGGTGCATGACGTACACGATCCACGACTGGCCGATTTCCGCGACCTGACCGTCGCCGACCGCCGCCCAGACCGTCCTGGCGGGCGCGGTCTGGTGATCGCCGAGGGCGTCGTCGTGGTCCGTAGGCTGCTGAGCTCGCGGTATCCGCCTCGGGCCGTGTTCGGCGTGCCCGGCAAGATTGATCAACTCGCTGTGGAAGTCGCGGCACCATGCTACGTCGGGTCTGCGGAGCTAATGGCGCAGGTGGTCGGCTTCCATCTCAACCGAGGCGTGCTGGCGACTGCTGACCGAGCGCCGGTGCCGACCCTACCGGAGTTGATCGCTCGATCCCGCCACCTCGCGGTGCTCGAAGGTGTCAACGATCACGAGAACCTTGGTGGGCTGTTTCGCAACGCGGCTGCCCTCGGGGTGGATGCCGTGCTGCTCGGGCCGCGTTGTGCCGACCCGTTGTATCGGCGCAGCGTGCGGGTGTCCATGGGGTATGTGCTCCACGTGCCTTTCGCTGCGCTTCGCTGCTGGACCGGCGATCTCGACGCGCTGCGAACAGCTGGTTTTCGGGTGGCGGCGTTGACCCCGGCCGCAGATACCGTGCCGCTGCCCCAAGCCGGTCTGGACACTGGCCGGGTGGCGTGGTTGCTGGGTGCTGAAGGCTCGGGTCTGTCGGCCGAAGCTCGGGCCGCAGCGGATCTGGCGGTGCGTATCCCCATGGCGCCCGGAGTGGACTCGCTCAACGTCGCCACCGCCGCCGCGATCGCTTTCGCGAGCGTGCGCGGCCCCGATGATGCTTTGACGTGAAGATGCCGCCCCGAGAGCCCACGCCGTGGGCGACCGGTCTCACCGTCACCGCGTTGACCGCGGTGATCGTCGGGATCGCGCTGTTCAGCCTGTCCGTGGGATTGGCCACGGTAGGGATCTGGCCCGTTGTGTTGGCCAATCTATTAGTGGCCGCGGGATTGGCACCGTCAATGTGGCTGGCTCGCGCCACCCCAACCTGGCGCTGGGTGGCCTACGGCGCCGCCACCGGTGTCCCACTCACCTGGATCGCCCTCCTACTCTCTCTGCTCTAGCGCATTCTGGGGACAGAATGCAGTAACCGCCGACTCTGGAGTGCGTTCTGGAGACAGAACGCAGTAATCACGTCCTGTGGATGCGCTGTGGATGAGAAATTCGACGGACCTGCGGTCCTGCGGCAGCGTGGTCCGTCATGGGGAAAGCCATCCGCGCCACCGATCTCTGTGGGCCGTTCCGGGGATCAGAGGCCATTCACACCGGCACACTGACGGCAGGACAGTTGCGGGGGGCCGCGCGTGCGGCGCCTGTTCCAGGACGTCTACGTGCCCGACGGGACCTCGGATACCCACCAGCTGCGCTGCGAGGCGCTGCGCTGATCCTGCCGCCCGAAGCAGTGATCACCGGCCGGTCCGCGGCCACGGTCCGCGGTGTGGCACTCGCGCGCGCCTCCGATCCGATCGAGGTACTGCTCCCGGAGATCATTCAAGTCAACCGGCGGACCGGCATCGACGTACGCCGCACCAAGACATGCGCTGAAGATCGAGAGCGGTGGGGCGAGATCGGGCTGGCGACACCGCTGCGGATGGGTCTGGACCTGCTGCTGGATCGAACCCTGCCCGATGCCGTCGCAAATCTTGACGCGGTATTGCGCGCTGGACTGGTGGACCGCGCGGAGTTGCGCCGGATGCTGTCTCAGCGGCGTGATCATGGCATCGTCCTCGCGCGTCAAGCCGAGGAACTCGCCGATCCCCGGGCTGAATCACCTCCGGAATCCAGGGTGCGAGTGTGGCTCGTACGCGACGGCCTGCATCCAGTACCGCAGTACTGGATCGAGGACTCC
>JALZDU010000443.1 GCA_030862405.1 Actinomycetota bacterium
GGGTAACAGTGTCATGGCACTGTTACCCACTCACGAGTTATCCACAGACGGCGCCTTCCGCAGCCGAGCCGACCAGCCGGGCGTACTTGGCCAGCACGCCGCGCAGCGGGCGCTGCGGGGCCTTCCACTCCTGCCGCCGCCGCGCCAGTTCCCCGGCGTCAACTTGCAGGTTCAGCTCGCGACGGTCCATGTCCAGCACGATCGAGTCGCCGTCGCGGACCAGCGCGATCGGCCCGCCGTGGGTGGCCTCGGGCGCCACGTGCCCGACGCACAACCCGGTGGTGCCCCCGGAGAAACGCCCGTCAGTGAGCAGCAGAACGTCCTTGCCCAATCCAGCGCCCTTGATCGCTCCGGTGACCGCGAGCATTTCGCGCATCCCAGGGCCGCCCTGTGGACCCTCATACCGGATCACCACGGCGTCGCCGGGCTGCAGGTGCGGGATGGCGTCCATCGCGGCCTGCTCCCCATCAAACACCCGAGCACGCCCGGCGAATCGGGCTGAGTCGAAGCCGGCACTTTTCACCACCGCGCCCTCGGGAGCCAACGAGCCGCGCAGGACGGCGATCCCCCCCGTGGGATGGATCGGGTCGGTGAGCCGGTGCAGGATCTTCCCGTCCAGGTCCGGCGGGGCCAGCTCGGTGAGGTTCTCGGCGACGGTGCGCCCGGTGACGGTGAGACAGTCGCCGTGCAGCAGTCCTGCGTCCAGCAGCGCCTTCATCACCACCGGCACGCCGCCGACCTGATCGACAGTGGCCATCACGTGCTTGCCGAAGGGTTTGACGTCGGCCAGATGCGGCACCCTGTCTCCCACCCGGTTGAAGTCGTCCAGTTCCAGCGGCACCCCGGCCTCGTTCGCGATGGCCATCAGGTGCAGCACCGCGTTGGTCGAGCCGCCGAAGGCCATCACCACCGCGATCGCGTTTTCAAACGCCGGGCGGGTGAGGACCTGCCGTGCGGTGATCCCCTGCTTGATCAGGTTCACCACGGCGGACCCGCTGGCCCGGGCGAACCCGTCGCGGCGCCGATCCACCGCGGGAGGGCTGGCCGAGCCGGGTAGCGACATGCCCAGCGCCTCGGCCGCGCAGGCCATCGTGTTGGCGGTGTACATGCCGGCACAGGCGCCTTCACCAGGGCAGATCGCCCGCTCGATGGCGTCGACGTCTGCCCGGCTGATCAAACCGCGGACGCACGCCCCCACCGCCTCGAAGGCGTCGATGATGGTGACCTCACGGTCGTCCACCCGGCCAGGCAGGATGGTGCCCCCGTAGAGAAACACCGCCGCCAAGTCGAGCCGGGCGGCAGCCATCAGCATTCCGGGCAGGCTCTTGTCGCAGCCGGCCAGCAGCACCGTCCCGTCCAGCCGCTCGGCTTCCACCACGGTCTCCACCGAGTCGGCGATCAGCTCACGGGACACCAGCGAGTAATGCATCCCCACGTGGCCCATGGAGATCCCGTCGGATACGGAGATCGTGCCGAACTCCATCGGGAACCCCCCGGCGGCGTGCACGCCTTCCTTGCTGGCCTTGGCGAGCCGGTCCAGCGACAGGTTGCAGGGAGTGATCTCGTTCCACGACGAGGCGACACCGATCTGCGGCTTGGCGAAGTCGCCGTCGCCCATGCCGACGGCACGCAACATCCCACGAGCCGCGGCACGCTCCAGGCCTTCGGTGACTTCCCGGCTGCGTGGTTTGAGGTCTGGCTGGCTCATGCCGATCTCCGTCCTCGTGCTATGGCCTATCGCTTGCCTGACAGAGCATGTCACGTAGGTACACAGACCGCGATCACCACGAGCGGACTCAGGTGGGTTGGTGAACCCGCATGTAACGCGGCTCAACGCCACTCCGATGAGAACAATGAGCCCCGGCGAGTTCCCCCGACCGCCGGGGCTCAACCGCGCGTGTCCGGCTCTCCTGCACGGTATGTCATGTGCTGGTGCACGCTGCGAAATGTGTTGAGGACCGTGTCGCTGAACAAGACGAACCGGGCTTCACGCACGCTGGTGGCTGTGTTGGCGACGGTGGTCAACGCGATGCGGGCGGCGTCGGCCAGCGGCCACCCGTAGATTCCGGCGGACACCGCAGGGAAGGCGACGGTCTGGGCGCCGAGCTCGTCGGCCACCCGCAGCGACTCGCGATAGCAGGAGACCAGCAGCTCGGAGCGGTCTTCGGACTCGGCGTACACCGGACCGACGGTGTGAATCACCCATCGGGCTGGCAGATCACCTGCGGTGGTAGCGACCGCCTGGCCGATGGGCAGACCCTCGCGATAGCGCCCGGCCCGCAGTACCTGGCACTGCGCCAGGATCGCAGGGCCTCCCTGGCGGTGGATTGCACCGTCCACGCCGCCCCCGCCGAGTAGCGAACTATTTGCGGCGTTCACTACTGCGTCGACGTGCTGCTCGGTGATATCACCTGGAACCAGGATTATCTGCGCTGCCATTACAGCACTGTAGCTACCAACCGGTATGGCAAAACACTGGCTTGGACGCGAAACCAGCGCCTGATATCCCCGCAGTGGGATCAACGCCGAGTAGTAGCCACCGCTGGTGCCGTGGTGGGTCGATCGGATCAGGCGCTACCGGTGGGCGAATGTCGAAGGCGTCCGCGATGCGGTTGAAGAAGTTGAGCAACGCTGCCTCGTAGACCGCTTCGGCGATCTGTGCATCCGTCCAGCCGGCGTCCCTCAAGCCTTGAACCTGCTCATCGGTGATGTGGTGGGCGTGACGAGTCAGGGTGCCCACGAACTCCAACAACAACCGCTCGGTAGTGCTGAGCCCTGCCGTCTCAAGATCGCCTTCGCGCAGCGCCTGGGCGGTTTGGTTGTACTGC
>JALZDU010000444.1 GCA_030862405.1 Actinomycetota bacterium
CCGGCGGCCAAGGGGTCGTGGCGCTGCTGCGCTCGTGAGTGGCAAACAGTGCCATGGCACTGTTTGCCACTCACGAGCGCAGCAGCGCCACGACCCCTTGGCCGCCGGCAGCACAGATCGAGATCAGGCCGGTAGCGCAGCGCCCGGTGTCGAGTCCTCGCGCGTGCAGCAGCTTGGCGAGGGTGGCTACGATCCGGGCACCGGTTGCGGCGAAGGGGTGACCGGCCGCCAGCGAAGAGCCGGTCACATTGAGCTTGTCCCGGTCGACTGAACCCAATGGGGCGTCGAGGCCCAACTCGCGCTTGCAGTAGTCGGCATCTTCCCAGGCCTTGAGGGTAGCCAGCACTTGCGAAGCGAACGCCTCGTGGATCTCGATCAGGTCCAGGTCGGCCAGGCCCAGCCCGTGCCGGGCGAGCAGCCGCGGCACGGCGTGCACCGGCGCGGTGAGCAGGCCCTCGGCACCGTGCACGAAGTCGACGGCTGCGGTCTGCGCGTCCACCAGGTACGCGAGCACCGGCAGGTCGTGCTCAGCGGCCCACTGCTCGCTGGCCAGCAGCACCACCGATGCTCCATCGGACAATGGCGTGGAATTACCCGCGGTCATCGTGTCCGAGCCGAAGACGGTCTTGAGCGTCGCGAGCTTGTCGACTGAGGTGTCCGCGCGCAGGTTCTCGTCCCGGCGCAAACCGAGGTACGGGGTGATCAGATCGTCGAAGAAACCGCGCTGGTAGGCAGCGGCGAGCCGGTGGTGGCTGGCCACCGCCAACTCGTCTTGTGCCTCCCGGGAGATCTCCCACTGCTTGGCGGTCACGGCGGCGTGTTCGCCCATCGACAATCCTGTGCGCGGTTCACGGTTGCGCGGGGTTTCCGGGATGATCTGGCCCGGCCGCAGGCCGGTCAACGCGCGCAGCCGGCCGCCGGCCGACCGAGCCCGGTTCAGCGACAGCAGCACCCGGCGCAGGTCCTCGTGCAAGGCGATCGGCGCGTCGCTGGTGGTGTCCACCCCGCCGGCGATGCCGACGTCCACCTGCCCGAGGGCAATCTTGTTGCCAACCAGCATCGCGGTTTCCAGGCCGGTGCCGCACGCCTGGGCCACGTCATAGGCGGGGGTGCGCGGATCCAGCGCGCTGCCCAGGACGGCCTCGCGGGTGAGGTTGAAGTCGCGGCTGTGTTTGAGCACCGCACCGGCCGCGACCTCCCCCAGGCGCTGCCCCGCCAGGCCGAATCGGGCAACCAGGCCGTCCAGAGTGGCAATCAGCATGTCCTGATTGGACGCTTGCGCGTAGTGGCTGTTGGCCCGGGCAAAGGGAATGCGGTTACCCCCGAGGATCGCGACCGGTGCAACGGCGCGGGTCATGGCTGTCCCTCCTGCAGTGCGGGTAGCCTACTTGCCAGTAATTCTACCGATGGGTAGGGACGTGATGGAGGATCGCTACCAGTCCTTCGCCCGATCCACGCTCGGGCGCATTCTGGTCCGGCGACTTGGTCTACCCGACCCGCCCCGGCTGCACCGACACACCCCCGGCCGACCGGTGCTCGACGGTCCGGTGCTGCTCGGCGCCGCACCCGGTGGGCGGGCCGGCAAGCAGGTCGACGCGCTGCTGACCGAACTGGGTGCCCCCGCACAGAGTGAAGATCACGCCGCCCTGGTTTTCGATGCCACCGGGATCACCGAGGTGGCACAGCTGCGGGCACTGTATGGGTTCTTTCATCCGGTGATCCGATCGCTACGTCCGTCCGGGCGGATGATCGTGCTCGGCGGTGAGCCATCGGCCACCGACCCCGCGCAGGCCGCCGCGCAGCAGGCCGTGGAAGGCTTCGTCCGCTCAGTGGGCAAGGAGGCGCGTCACGGCGCCACCGCGCAACTCGTCCGGTTGGCGCCCGGCGCGGAGACCGCCATGGAATCCACCCTGCGGTTCCTGCTGTCCGCGCGCTCGGCGTACGTGTCCGGGCAGGTGATCAACATCAGTGCGGCGGCGGTGCCCGGGGTGGCCGACTGGGAACGCCCATTGCAGGGCCAGATCGCGCTGGTCACCGGGGCCGCCCGCGGGATCGGGGAGGCGACCGCGACCACGCTGGCCCGAGACGGCGCACAGGTCATATGCCTGGATATGCCCGCCGCCGGGGACGCCCTCGCGGTCGTTGCCAACCGGATCAGCGGTAGGGCACTGCAATGTGACATCACCGCCGCGGACGCGCCGCAACGCATCGCCGCGCAACTGCGCCGCGGGGTCGACGTGGTCGTGCACAATGCCGGTATCACCCGGGACCGCACCCTGGGCCGGATGAGCGATGCCGAATGGGACGCGGTGCTGGACGTCAACCTCGCCGCGCCACAGCGGATTACCTCGGCGCTGGCGGAGGCAGGCAAGCTGAGGGCTGGCGGGCGAGTGGTCGGCCTAGCCTCAATCGCGGGTATCGGTGGCAACGCCGGTCAGACCAACTACGCGGCCTCCAAGGCAGGGGTCATCGGGCTTACCCGGGCACAGGCAGCGGTGCTGGGCGAACGCGGCATCACCGTCAACGCGGTCGCCCCGGGGTTCATCGAGACCGAGATGACCGCCCGGATGCCGCTGGTGCTGCGGCAGGCAGGCCGGCGGCTGAACTCGCTGGCTCAGGGTGGGCTGCCGGTCGACGTCGCAGAGACGGTGGCCTGGTTGGCCGCCCCCGCCTCGGCCGGAGTGACCGGGCAAGTCATCCGGGTATGTGGGCAGAGCCTGATGGGAGCCTGATGGAGGCGGCGACCGAGATGATCGAGTTGGCCACGCCGCCCGCGACCGTGCCGCTGTTCACCAAGGCGGCGCTAGGTGCCTTGCCTGGCCCCCGGCGACCCCCGCAACTACCGGATACCGCGCTGGCGCTGCCTGCCCAGATCGTCGACCGTCATCGCTTGGCGGCCTATGCGCGGGTATGTGGCTTTCCGCTCTCTGACCGGCTACCGGTCACCTACCCGCACGTGCTGAGCTTCGGGCTGGTGCTGCAGCTGATGACCGGCCGGAACTTCCCCTTCCCCTTGCTGGGGCTGGTGCACATCGGCAACCGGATCACCGTACGCCGCGTGATCCGCGCCGACGAGCGATTGACATTGCAGGTACGCGCCGTCGACCTGAGACCGCATGATCGAGGCAGCCAGTTCACCGTGATCACGCAGGTCACTGCGGACGGTGCACTGGTGTGGTCCGAATGGAGCGCCTACCTGTACCGCAGCGGCCACCGGGACAAACCTCGCAGGTCCGGCCACGCCGTGGCCCAATCGCCGCTGGAGCCCACGGCCGTGTGGCACCTGGCCGGAGACGTCGGCCGCCGCTATGCAGCAGTGTCCGGGGACTACAACCCGATCCACCTGCACCGGCTGACCGCCCGCGGGTTCGGATTCCCGCAAGCGATCGCGCATGGGATGTACACCAAAGCTCGATGCCTCGCTGCGCTGGATGCCCGGCTTCCCGACGAATACACAGTGGACGTCCAATTTGGCCGTCCGATACTGCTGCCGGCCACTGTGCAAGTGAGCATTACGAGGGCCGGCGAGGGGTGGAAAATCGCGGTGCACAATCCTCAGGGGCGTCCGCACCTCACTGGCAGCATCAGTGCGTGAGGTGGTCCGCATGTCAGTGGTAGTAGTGCCCGAGACCGGTCCCGGGCCGCGGAGATCTCCCCGGCGAACCTGCCGTGCCCCCGGCTTAGCGGTAGAGCACCATCCAGCCGTCACGATGCTCAGCGAGGAACTCGAAGAACACCAACAGGCTGCTAGTAGATAAGGGAGTAACCATGGTGGACGTCAATAACATCGACCCGAGGAACCTCTCCACAGCGGAATTCGCACAGCTACTCACGCCTGGCACCGGCAATGGCAGCGGCGTGATGGACCCCCGTGCCTTCGCCAAGTTGATCAAATACGCCTCGGACGACCAGCTCGACGCGGTACTCAGCGATCCGACGTTGCGCCGGGCGCTGCTCGATCGGATCTTCAGCCGGATGGCGGGTCAGTTCCGCCCGGAAAATGCGCCTGCGCACGACTCCGCGATCCACTGGCGACTCACCGGCGGCGACGGTGACGGCGAGCTGTATGAAACTTGGATCACCGGAACCCGCGGCTCCTCGACGCCGCAATGCGTGACTACTAGCGAGCCGTCACACGATCCACGTGTCACTTTCACCATGGCCGGTGAGCAGTTCCTCAAGCTCGTCTCCGGCAACAGCTCACCAACGATGATGTTCGTCACCGGGAAGGTGAAGCTCGACGGCGACCTCGCCTTCGCCGCCCAGCTGACGAAAATTTTTGATATCCCTCACGTGTGAGCTCTGGTCACGCCTGTACCGGCACGCTGACTGTTGCGAAAGGGACTCTGGTGAATGTCAGCCAGACGTTCACGCAGGCGGGCATTGCGCCGTCTGCGAACAGAGACTACCTTGTGACGCGCTGTCCTCAACACGGGGATCTGGGTCGCGAGATGGACCGGATAGCGCCACAACGGTTGCTGCGGACGGTGGCGCTTCGACAGTGCGTAGGCGAAATGCACGCTGTCCTGGTCGATGAAATCCGTCACGTTTTCGAGCCATTGCATGCTGCTCACCGCGTTGCGCTGTATTGGGGCTACTTCCGCGCGCCGCTGCTCGTCATAGGCCCTCAGCGCCGATTGGACGTCATCGTGGGAATCCAAGTTCGCGGCGAGCGCGATCGCATCTCCGATCGCCAGCTTGGTACCGGAGCCTATCGAGAAGTGTGTGGTGTGTGCGGCGTCGCCTATGAGTGCGACATTATTGCGGTACCAGGTGCCGTTTCTGATGATTCTGAAGTTGTGCCACGGCAACTGTTGATCGACGCTGCGCAGCTGGTTGATCAACGAGTGCCCGCGCAGGTGGCGTGCGAAGATCTGTTCCAACAACCTCATGCTATGGTCCGCCCCGAGCTTATTGAAGCCGAGTCCTTCCCAGGTCTCCGGCGAACACTCGACGATGCAGGTGCTCCGTTCGGCGTCGAGATAGTAGGCGTGCAGCCATATCCAGCCGGAAGGTGTCTGCTCGAAAGCATATCTGAAGGCATTGAACACTCTGTACGTGCCAAGCCAGAGATACTTGTTCCGACCCTCCAGAACATGCGTCTGATAGTGGTTCGCGAAGAGCTGGCGCTCGCGGCTGTTGACACCATGGGACGCCACGACCAAATCCGCGTCCAGGAAGTCGGACAGATCTTTGACCTCACGCTGGTACTGGATGTCGACACCGAGATCAGTGGCCCGTTCAGCGAGAATATCGAGCAAGCGCTTGCGGCCCATGCTTAACCCATAGCCGCCGAGGTAGGCCGTCCGCCTGCCTCCTATGTGCACTTCCACGCCGTCCCAGACTCCAGAATATCTTTGTATTTCCCTGGCGCTCACAGGGTCATTACCGTAGAGGCTGTCGAGGACATCATCCCAGTAACCCACGCCCCAGCCGTTCGTGACTCCAGCGGGATTGCGTTCGATAACGGTGATAGCATGTTTTCTATTTCGCAATTTTGCGGAGATGGCGAAGTACAGGCCTGCGGGTCCACCGCCCACACACACGATGTTCATTTCTTTCTTCACTCGCCCTCCCCCCTCTTAGTTCTGACTCGAAGTCGTCCGGCTGGGTGGCTCTAGCCCACGATGAGTCAATCCTGGCGCATCCTCCCGAGCCGACCCGTCCGAGACCTCAATTTTTCCATGCTTCGGCATGTGGGTACCAACCAGCTTCATCCGTCGGCGGGCTCGACGACCATTTCTCATTGCACTGGCAGCTCGGCGCAATCTACGCAACGGTGCAATCTGCGTGGCAACGTGAAGCTGGTAACGCCACAGGGGATAATGACCCCGGCGCTTCCACAGCGAATAGGCGAACTGGATCACCGGCTGGTCGATGTGGTGGGGAACGTTCTCGAACCACTCGGTGCTGCCCACCGCCGCGCTCTGCGCATCCGCTATCGCTGCCTGGCGCTTCGTCGCATAATCCTCGAGCGCCAATGTGAGGTCATCGTGGGAGTGCAGACTGTCGGCCAGCCCGATCGCATCCTGCATCGCAAGCGTGGTGCCCGACCCGATTGAGAAGTGCGTGGTGTGCGCCGAGTCGCCCATGAGGACGACGTTGTTGTGATACCAGGTCGTGTTGGTGATCCGCGTGAAGTTCAGCCACGGAGTCTTGCCGAGATCGCGCTGCGTGTTCACAAGGGGGGGTTTCAGGAGCGCATGGCCGTCGAGGTGGCGTGCGAAAATTTTCTCCAACAACGTGATGCTCTCGTCGGGCCCGAGCACGTCGAAACCGAGTCCCTGCCAGGTCTCCGGCGAGCATTCAACGATGAAGGTGGTCATGTCGGCGTTGAAAGGGTACGAGTAGAACCAGATCCAACCGGCGACGGTCTCCTCGAATGCAAACATGAAGGAGTCGAAAAGCCGGTGGGTGCCAAGCCACATATACTTGTTGCGGCCTACATCAACACCGGTCTGGAAGTGCTCACCGTGCAACTTGCGCACGCGGCTGTTCGCACCGTCGCAGGCGATGATCAAATCTGCGTCAGCGAACTCGGACAGGTTCCTGACCTCGCGCTGGAACTGGATATTGACACCAAGAGCCAACGCTCGATCGACCAGGATGTCAAGGAGATGCTTGCGACCGATGGCGAATCCGTACCCACCGAGGTGTGCCCGTGTGCTCCGGACGTGCACTTCCTGGTTCCCCCAGGACGCGGGACTGCCGAATATCTGTCGCGCGCTCTCCGGGTCGTTGCGGTAGAGACTGTCGAGTAGGGCGTTGGAAAATGTGACACCCCAGCCGTAGGTCACCCCGGCCGGGTTGCGTTCGATAACGGTGATCTCATGATCCGGGTTACGCATCTTGGCGGAAATGGCGAAATACAAACCCGCAGGCCCGCCGCCGACGCATACGATTTTCATACCTTCTCCGCCTCCTGATTGACGGCGAGCGACTACCCCTCTATCGATCAAGCTGAGTTCTAGCGCGGGGACATCCCGATGCTCCGCATCCGGGCGCCGCGGCGCAGCAGGCTTTGCACCTCGCTGAACAGCCGGCGCCCGGCAGCGGAACGCCACGCCAGGTCGTAGGCGGTCCGCAGCGCCGCCGGCCTGATCATCTCGACTGGAGTGGGGTAGCGGAAGGCCGTGCCCCCGAAAGTCACCTTGGGCTGGTCAGCAGCCGGCAACGTGTCAGTGCTGCGGTCGTGGCCGTCCAGTAGCGCGTCCAGGGTCTCCGGACGCAACCCACCGAAGTCGAACCAGCGGTATCCCTGCGCCTTGGCCCACTTGATCATCTCCCATCGGATGGCGGCCGGCACGGACAGCCGCATCGCCTCGCCGGAGCGATCGAACCCGGACAACCGACCGCGGACCATCTCCCCACATCCGGTCATCAGATCGGCAGCGACCGGTACTCCGTTCACCTCGCCGACGAACAGCACGGCATGCCCGGTTGCGGCGAGCTCCCGGTACAGGGCCGTCATGTAGTCGAGTGTCAAGGGCGTATAGCCCTGGTGCTGCGCTGACGTGGCCATCAGCTCGGCGAGCAGTGGAACGTCCCGCTCATCGCCGGCCCGGACCGTGACCCCCCGCGACTCCCACCGATTGGTCCACGACTTGAGCCGTTTACCGAACCTGCTCCGGATCTCAGCCAGGTCGGCCGTCAGGTCGATCCGGATCGAACCCCCGGGTGCAATGCCGGCAGACGAGGGGCGAAACCCGTGCTGCAGCAACTCGCTGCTGGTGTCGTGGTCGCCTTCGGGCGGTTGCACGAACAAGATCTGCAACCGTCGCCGGCCCAGCACGGCCAGCGCGTCGACCAACACGCGACGAACCTCATCGGCAGCCGTCACGTCGGGCGCCACGAGCGGGCCATAGGGCAGATAGCCCAACGAAAAAACAGCCCCCAGCACGGGCATTCGCCGGGTCAGGATCTGTGCACCGCCGACGAGCTCGGAGTCGCGGTAGGCCAGCAGGTACAGCGGACTGAAGCCGGCCCGGGCACGCAAGCCCGCCCAGGTCGAGAGCTGGGTGACGTCCGTGCCAGGCGTCCGGTCGACCAGCAGGTCCCATGCCCGCAGTGCCTCGGGGCCAGGGTCCTCGCGCACCGTGACCTCAACGTTGCCGCTGGGACCGACATCCAGTGCCTTCCACCTCCCACTTTGGCGCTGTAATACCACGGTCGTCCCCCCTCCCACCATGACGCTCAACCCGAGCCACCATCCAACGCCTCTCACGTGGCCACCCCCAGCTCACTGGTGACGCGAAATCGAGCGATCACTCTCAGTCGTCCTGTCGCCGATGTACGGCGATCTGTTACGGCGGCCCCCTGATCAGGTAGTGACGTTTTTGCACCTGCCGTGACAGGTTTTTGACAGACAGTAACTAGTTCTGCCTGAGTTGGGAAGCCGGTGCAAGCCGGCACATGCTGTGCCAACGTGTACAGGTGGGACACGACGGTGACGGGTGGGTGCACTGCCGCGACGGGCAGCATCGGTGGGGACTTTTCGGCGCTGCGGGGCTGTTGTTGTGGGCTCCTGACCCCGAGGGCAGGCCGCTGGTGCTGATGCAACACCGAGCCGCATGGACTCACTACGGGGATCTCTGGGGCATGCCGGGGGGAGCCAGGCACAGCGACGAGACGCCGGTCCAGACTGCACTGCGAGAAGCAGCCGAGGAAGCCGCGGTGGACGCCGACCGGGTACGAGTCCGCGGCGAGGTGGTGGATCACCCCGCCGGCGATACCTGGTCCTACACCACGGTGGTCGCCGACGCCACCGAGCCGCTGCCGGTGCAGCCCAACCACGAAAGCGCCGAGCTGGCCTGGATCCCCAAGTCGGCGGTCAGCGCCCTGAACCTGCATCCGGCCTTCGCTGCCAGCTGGCCCGCGTTGCAGGCAGCCACGCCCGGTCTGGTGGTGGACGCGGCCAACGTCGTCGGCTCCCGCCCCGATAGCTGGTGGCGCGATCGCGCCGGGGCCGCCGAGCGCCTGCTGCGCGACATCGCCGCAGCGGGACCGGGAGTCCTCGAGCTGCCGCAAGGCGGCTTCAGCTGGGTGTCGCGCCCAGTGGTGGTGCTGGAGGGGGTAGCTGCCCGGGCGCCCGACGTCGCCGGCATCGACGTGGTCCGGGCTCCTGGATCCGGCGACGACACCATCGTCGACGAGGCCCGGCGCGCAGGCCCCTGCGTGGTGGTCACCGCCGACCGCGCTCTACGCGCCCGCCTGCCCCCCGCTGCCCGTCCCATCGGCCCGTCGGTGTTGCACTCCTGGCTTTCTTCGCATTCAGCGGGGTTATCGGGCACCCCTTTACCC
>JALZDU010000466.1 GCA_030862405.1 Actinomycetota bacterium
CGTGCCGTGAACCGGCTGTCGTTCACCGCACGCCCGGGGATGGTGACCGGCTTACTCGGGCCGAACGGTTCCGGGAAGTCGGCCACAATGCGCATCATCCTCGGCCTAGAGGCTCCGACATCCGGCATAGCACTGGTGAACGGGCAGCGCGTCGCGGCCATCGATCGACCGATGCGCACTGTGGGAGCGCCGCTGGACGCGGGCGCCATGCACGGCGAATGTAGCGCGGCGGACCACCTGCGGTGCCTGGCGCGCGGTCATGGCATCGACCGGCGTCGGGTGGCCGAGGCGCTCGACCAGGTAGGCCTTTTGCCAATGGCTGACAAGCGGATTGGCAGCTTGTCCCCCGGCGTGCGGCAGCGGCTCGGGATTGCCGGTGCGCTGCTCGGCGACCCCGGTGTCCTGTTGCTCGACGAGCCGTTGGATGGACTGGATCCGGAGGGCATCCGGTGGATCCGCGACCTGATGAGGTCGCTCGCCGCTCAGGGCCGGACGGTTCTGGTATCTAGCCGCCACATGAGTCAGATGGCGCTGATCGCGGACCAGCTCCTCATCACCTCCCGTGGCGAGTTGATCACGGAGACCTCCACGAGGGAGCTGACCGAGCGTTCCCAACGGGACGTGTTCGTGCGCTCACCCCGTCGCAGCGGGCTGACCAAAAGGCTGACCAGCATGGGTGCCACGGTGCTCGCCGAGCCCAGCGGTGGGCTGTCGGTCATCGGCATGGACGCCTGGAGGATCGCGGCGGTCGCTGCTGAGCATTACATACCGATCCAGGAGCTGACCCCACGCATCACGTCACTCGAGGACTACTACGCAAAACTAACTAGCGCCAAGAGCGACTATCGCGTGCATCCCTAAACGACGGGAGCCGGGGCAGCGACCTCCGGCTGCGTGCCGGTCGAGCACTGCGTGGACAGTGTGATCCTGAGTACCGCCGCACCGGCTATGTCTGGTCGGTGCCGCTCTTGCATCGCCACGCGGACCGCTGGTTGCGTGCTCATCGTCGACGGCCCAACTAATTTGAGCGCATCATTTGGGCTGAAGCGCCGTAAATTGTTTTGCTCGGATTTGGTGACAAAGGAGGATCATGCCGGTCGTCGCGCTCAATGGGATTCGGCTCAGCTACCAGGTGACCGGCTGCGGTGAGCTAGTGGTGCTGGTGATGGGGACGGGCAGCCCTGGCCGGGTGTGGCAGCTACATCAGGTTCCGGCGCTGGTCGCGGCCGGCTACCGGGTGGCTACCGTGGACAACCGTGGCATCGCGCCCTCGGATGAGTGCGCCAGCGGAATGACGATCGATGATCTGGTGGGTGATACCGCGGCGTTGATCGAGCACCTGGGTGACGGGCCGGCGCGGGTAGTCGGTACTTCGTTGGGCTCCCGGGTTGTGCAGGAGTTGGCGTTGGCGTGTCCGGATCTCGTGTCACACGCAGTGATGATTGCTGCGCACGGGCGGCCTCACCCCGTGCAATCCAGACTGTCGGCGGGAGAGCGCGCTCTGCATGACGCGGAAATCGAGCTGCCGTCGATGTACTACGCGGCGATCACGGCGTTGCTGAATCTATCGCCACGGACGCTCAACAACCGCCCAGTTGTGCAGGAATGGCTCGATTTGTTCGAGTTCTCCGGATCTGGCATCAGCGCCGGCGTGCGGGCTCAGCTAGAGCTGGACGACTTCCCGAACCGGCTGGATGCCTACCGCGGGATCAGGGTGCCTAGCCTAGTGATCGGTTTCGCCGACGACCTGATGGTTCCGTCGTATTTGGCTCGTGAGGTGGCTGAGGCGATCCCGGGGGCTGGCTATGAGGAGATCGAGGGTTGTGGGCATTTCGGCTACCTCGAACGCCCCGACGAGGTCAACAAGCTGCTCGTGAAGTTCTTCGCCCTCACGTGACCAGTGTCATTCCGCATCGATGCCGTCCGGGTGGCGTTACTGTTTGAGCACGAGACGGACTCGGAGCTGGCTTCCCGCTCCGGCGGCACGTTGATCTAGACAGCCTCCATCTCAGTGAACAGGTTTGGGCGTGATCACGCCTCCCGCGGCCCAGTGTCGATGCCGCACCGCTTGACGCCAGAGCTCGTGGGATGGCTGTCACGTCGGCTCAGCGAGCCGGGCGGAGCAGGCATTCGGCGAGCACCGCGACACGCTCGCCTGCGACCATCCGATCAGCTCGACAATGTACGCCAACGCACTACCTACGCTTGGTCCGCTTCCATAAGCCTGCTCTCGGCGCGGTCCAATCGACGCATGAGCATGCTGGCCACCGCTAAGTACTCCAAGGTCTCGTCCAATGTGGCAGGAACAGCTCTGCTCGTACCATGCGAGCTTCGCAGACCGAGCATGGCACCGGCGAACAAGTGTCGGAAACCCTCGCGCTCGTCCTCAGCCGCTTGCCCCGTTGCCGTGGTGATGTCGAGTTGTGGCGGCCGCGCGCCGAATACCGCCTCCATCAGCGTGTGCCCCGAGTCGTCGCTCGCCGTCAAAGAGCGGACCCGTTCCTCGACCAACTGCAACGCCTCAAGGATCGCGTCGGACATCCGTCCGTTCTCGACCAACGCAAGTGCGACGGACATCGTAGGGTGCAGCGCTGGCGCCCCGGCCTCCGGGAGCACTACCCGCTCGCTATCAACACAGGTAACTTCGACGTGATCGTCAATGTTATTTGCGCCCGGCGTGTATGGCTGGATGACGTCGATGACCGTCATCATCCGTGGCTCGTCGTTTGGTGGGTGATACTCGAGGCGGTCTCCTATCTGCACATCCGTTCCCATCGGCAGGCGCAACGTATTGCCCTCTACTCGAGCCGGAGAGCCCAAGCGTCTTTCCGTCCCCTCAAGCTGCCGCCTAATCAAAGTGACGAAGGTGGTGAAGAAGATCATCTTACGCCGAAGTCTGGCTAGTCGAAAACGGTGTCCGGTGCACTGAA
>JALZDU010000517.1 GCA_030862405.1 Actinomycetota bacterium
CATCCGAAAGATCCACGGGACACGCCCTAATCACGCGGCGGTTTACTGCAGTCTGTCTCCAGAACGCCGGATGGGGTCGGCAATGTGGCACGCAGGGCAGCGTCGGCGTCGAGGACGCGCTGCGCCTGGTCTTGCTGGAAGGTAGCCATTCGCTGGCTAAGTGCCGGATCGAAAGCGGCCAGGATGCGGATTGCGAGCAGGCCGGCGTTGCGGGCGCCGCCGATCGACACGGTCGCCACCGGCACTCCGGCGGGCATCTGCACGATCGACAGCAGTGAGTCCAGCCCACCCAGATGCGTCAGCGGCACCGGCACCCCGATCACCGGTAGCACCGTGGCAGAGGCCACCATCCCCGGCAAATGCGCCGCTCCGCCGGCCCCGGCGATGATCACCGCTAGCCCCCGGTCCGACGCGTGGCGCGCGTAGTCAAGCATCCGGCCCGGGGTGCGGTGAGCCGAGATCACCGCCACCTCATGTGGCACCTGAAACTGTTCCAGCGCCTCGGCAGCGGCACTCATCACGGACCAGTCCGAGTCGCTGCCCATGATCACACCCACCAGCGGGTCAGTCACGCCGTCTCCCGTTCTGGCTCGTGCACCGGGTACCCGTCCAGCCAGGTGCCGGTGGCCAGGAAGGCGGCCGACGCCATCGCCACGCCCCGCACCGGTGCCAGCTGCGCGCCAAGTACGGTGACGTGTCCGATCTTGCGCCTGGATCGCTCCCGCTTGGCATACAGGTGCACCTTCGCCTCTGGGTAACGGGCCATCAGGTGGTGCAGCCGCTCATCGATACCCATCACCGGCGGGTTGTCGGCGGCGAGCACGTTGGCCATCACGCACACCGGGGCATGCGGCGTGGTGGATCCCAGCGGATAATCCAGCACCGCCCGAAGGTGCTGCTCGAACTGGGACGTCACCGCACCATCGATGGTCCAGTGCCCGCTGTTGTGTGGCCGCATCGCCAACTCATTAACCAGTAACTGCCCACTAGGCATCTCGAACAGCTCAACGGCCAGCACACCGACCACTCCCAGCTCGCGGGCCACCCGCAGCGCCAGCTCCTGACCGGCTAAGGCAAGCGTGGGGTCCAGCTCGGGTGCCGGGGCGAGCACCTCGACACAGATCCCGTCGTGCTGCACCGTCTGCACCACCGGCCAGGCCGCCCCCTGCCCGAACGGCGAACGAGCCACCAGCGCGGCCAGCTCCCGGCGCATCGCCACGTACGGCTCAACCAGCAGCGGAGTGTTCGCGGCGAGTAGCTCGGTCACCACCCGGCGCGCGTCGCCCGGGTCGTTGAGCGTCCACACACCCCGCCCGTCGTAGCCACCGCGGATTGCCTTGAGCACGCATGGCCAGCCGTACTGGGCACCGAAGCTCAGCGCGTCCTGCAGTACAGTGACCTCGCAAAAGGGCGGAACCGGCATGCCCAGCCCGGCCAGCGTCCGGCGCATCAACAGCTTGTCCTGGGCGCGCGCTAGGGCGTCTGGACCCGGGTACACCTGCACCCCGTCCGCAACCAGAGCCCGCAGGTGCTCGGTAGGCACGTGTTCATGGTCGAAGGTGACAACGTCGCAACCCTCGGCGAAGCGACGCAGCACGGTCAGATCGTCGGGCGGACCTACCACCAACTCGCCGGTCACCAGGGCGGCAGGCTCAACGGGCCCTTTGGCCAGCACTCGCAGGGACTGACCCAACGCTACAGCGGCCTGGTGGGTCATCCGGGCCAGCTGCCCGGCGCCCACCATGCCGACGACGGGCAAGCCGGTACGGGAGTCCACCAGCCCGTGATCTTATCGGGTGCTGTTGACCCCTGTCTCGTCTGACGGCTGGCGGGCCGCCCCCAACGCCATCCGCTCCCCGCGTGCCACCGTTCGGATCTCGCTGGGAACCTCGCGCTGCGTCACCTCCGCGAAGAAGTCGGACAGCGGCGAGCGGAACACCGTGTAGTCGTCGGTGTGCACCGGAACGGTCATCCGCGGTTTAACCAGCCGGACTAGATCTGCGCCCTGCCGGCCATCCATCGTGAGCAGGATGCCCATGATCCTGGTGCCGCCGAGATGCGCGACCATCACATCGATGTCCGGAAAGCGCCGCCGGATCTCGCCGAGCTGATCGCGGTAGAGCGTGTCACCGGTGATGTACAACCGCAGCGTCACCGTGCCGGCCTGCTCCAACTCGACGACGCTGCCCATCACCTGCGGCAGTAGCCGATCAACGAGGCCGGGCCCGTGCACCGCGGGCACAGCGGTCACCCGCAGCCGTTCGGTGCCGCGCTCGAACACCTGCTCCTGCCACGTTCGCAGGGCCGCGCATCGGCCGAAGCCCCAGCGGTCCAGCTTGCGCGCGGCCTGCGGGGTGGTCACCACCGGCAGATCCTTGGGCAGCCCACGCCTGGCTATCCGATCGAAGTGGTCACCGTGCAGGTGCGACAGCAGCACCGCGTCAAGGGGCGGCAGCTCGTTGGGCTGCAACGCGGGCTCGGTCAGCCGTTTCGATGTCAGTCCGTAACCCAAGTAGGCCCGCTGACCGCGATGCAGGAAGTTCGGGTCGGTCAGCAGCGTGAATCCACCGAGCCGCAGCACTGTCGTCGCCGTTCCGACGAAGGTCAATGAGCCTGGTGGGTCGCTATGTGCGTTGCTTGCCATGCTGTTCGAGTACCCGCTCGACGCGGGACTAGGCGATGACGGCGCGCAGGGCGGCCCCCTACGGTCCGTAGACTGCGCTGGTGTCCGTGGTCGACGCTGTGCTGTCCCGCATCCCACAGCCCTACCGGGATACTGCTGTACGCCACCGCGAGCTGGTGAAGTTCGCGCTGGTCGGCGGCATTACCTACGTCGTGGACATCACGCTGTTCACGTTCCTCAAGACCACGGTGCTGGAGCCCAAACCGGTCACTTCGAAAGTCATCGCAGTACTGGTCGCGACGATGGTGTCCTATGTGCTCAACCGGGAGTGGTCCTTCCGGACCCGGGGTGGTCGGGAACGCCACCACGAGGCGGCCCTCTTCTTCACGGTCTGCGGCATCGGACTGGTGATCAACGCGACTCCACTGTGGATCTCACGGTACGTGCTGGACCTGCAGGTCCCACAGGTGAGCCTGCTCGTCCAAGAGGCCGCCGACTTCGCCAGTGCCAATGTGATCGGCACCGCCGTGGCAATGGCCTTCCGGTGGTGGGCCTTCCGGAGATACGTCTTTCCCGACCAAGACGTGCGCGGTCAGGTACCGGTGGCCTGACCCCGCAGCAGAGTCGATGCTTCGACCCTGCAAGCAGGTCTCAGAGTCGATGCTTCGACCCTGCAAGCAGGTCTCAGCGGACCACGCCGGTGCTCGGGCGTGGCGGTCCGGCCAGCTCCTCGCCCCGCGGTACTCGCAAGTAGACCGCGAACCTGGCAGGTCGCGCCGAGCTGAGCTCCAGGCGCCCCCCGTCAGCCTCCACCAGCGCCCGGGCCAGCGCCAGGCCGACGCCGGTGGAGGAGGCTCCGGAAACCCCACGGTCGAAGACGTGTGGCGCCAGCTCCTCGGGCACTCCCTGGCCGCCGTCGGCCACCTCCAATACCACCATCCGATCCGGGCCTGCCCCGCCACGCCGCGCGGACAGCGTCACCACGCCGGCCCCGTGCCGCAACGCGTTGTCGATCAGCACTCCGAGCGCCTCGCGCAGCCGTCCGGGCGTGACCCGGGCGACCAGCCCGTCGGCCACTCTCAGCCGCAACTTCCGCCGTTGGGCGTCGGCCTGCGGCTGCCAGTCGGCGACTACCCCACCGAGCAGTTCAGCGAGCTCCACCGGCTCGGCGGTGGACGCCCGGGCCGCTTCGGTGGCCCGCAGCAGGTCATCGAGCACCGCACCGAGCCGTTCGGCTTGCTCCAGCGCCGCCTCGGCTTCCGCGGCGATGGCCGGATCAGGGTGCGTGGCCAACTCGTCGAGTCGCAGCTGCAGCGCGGTCAGCCGGCTGCGCAATTGATGGGATACGTCGCCGACGAGGTCGCGCTCCCGCTGGACGAGCTCGGCCAGCGCCGCCGCCGAGGTGTCCAGCAGGTCTGCGACCCGATCGAGCTCTGGAATGCCGTGCCGCGCCGGTGCGAGGCGGAAGTCCCCGGCGCCCAGCCGGGCGGCCCGATCGGCGACGTCTTTCAGCGGTCCCGCCAACCGCCGGGCGGTCACGGTGGCGATGGTTGCGCCGATTCCCCCTGACAGCACCACCAGCAGCGCGACCATGGCGGCCGCGCGCAACTGGTCGCTTCGCATCGCATCCCCGGGTACGGCCAGCTGTGCGGTGCCGTGCTGCGTCAGCGGCAACGACTCCACGACCGCGTTGGGTCCTGGATCGGCACCGAGCACTGATCGGCCGGTCCGCGGCGAGTTCACGATCAGCTGTCCGTTGGGTGGGAGCGCCAGCTCGACCGCGCGCAGCTCCGCCGGCGTCGGAGGCAAACTCTGATCGTCCAGTTTGGATACCACCTGCTCCAACCGAGTCAGCAGGTCGGCCCTGGTGAACTTCTCCGCTAACCGCCAGCTGGCGATGGCCAGCGGGATACCCAGCACCAGGCTGATAATCGTGACCACGATCAACGTGGACTGCAGGATCCTCCACCGCACGACCGCACGCTACTTCCTCTACGACGCGTCGAAGCGGAATCCGACTCCCCGGACGGTGGCGATCCGGCTGCTACCGATCTTGCGGCGCAGCCATGACATGTGCATGTCCAGGGTCTTGGAGCCTTTGAGTTCCGGGGCGTTCCATACCTCGCGCAGGATGTCCTCGCGGCTGACCACCTGCCCGGGCCGGGAAAGCAGCACTCGTAGCAGTTCGAATTCCTTGTTCGCCAGCCCGACCTCGGCGCCATCAATGATCACTCGGTGGCCGGCGAGGTCCATCCGCACCCCGCCGACCTCCAGCGCGTCCGGCGCACTGCGACGCAGCAGGGCGCGCACCCTGGCCAACAGTTCGGCCAGCCGGAACGGCTTGGCGACGTAGTCGTCGGCGCCCGCGTCCAGCCCGACGACGAAGTCCACCTCATCGGTCCGAGCGGTGAGCATGAGCACCGGGACGTCGGGGCGCACCCGCCGTAGCCGGCGGCAGACGTCCAGGCCATCCATCCCCGGCAAGCCGAGGTCGAGCACTAAAAGGTCGACCTCATCCTGGTCGGCGCGGGTCAGCGCGGTGTGGCCGTCGCCGACCACCCCCACCTCGTGGCCCTCCCGCTGCAGGGCACGGGACAGCGGCTGGGCGATGCCGATGTCGTCCTCGGCGAGGAGCACAGTGGCCACGGCACTCAGCGTAGGGCCGGATGGAAGCATCTATGCGCGTGACCGCCGACGTACTTCTTCCCGCGGAGGCGAAATTGTGACCGCCGACGTACTTCTTCCCGATCACAGCCGCGACCTGCTTCTAGCTCTCGCACTGGCCGACACCGCCGACGCGATCACGATGGATCGGACGGGTGCAGCGGATCTGCACGTCGAGCGCAAGCCCGACTGGACCCCGGTCACCGACGCCGACCTCGCCGTCGAGGAGGCCATCCGGGCAGCGCTGGGACACCAGCGGCCGCACGACGCAGTGCTCGGTGAGGAGGGCGGGGGTCCAGCTGACGAGCGAACCGGCCGAGTCTGGCTGCTGGATCCGATCGACGGGACCAAGAACTTCCTGCGCGGCGTGCCGATCTGGGCCACGCTCATCGCCCTGGTAGAAGACGGCAGGCCGGTGGTCGGGGTGATCAGCGCACCGGCGCTGCGGCGACGCTGGTGGGCTGCTGCCGGAGCGGGTGCCCACTCCCGGGATGCGCACGGCATCACTCGAACCATCACGGTGTCCGGGGTCGGCGACCTCGGCGATGCCTACGTGTCCACCACCCACCTAGGCAGCTGGATGCAACACCGCAGCCGGAAGTCCTACCTCACGCTGGTGGACGCATGTTGGGAGAACCGGGCCTTTGGTGACTTCTGGCAGCACTGCCTGGTCGCCGAGGGAGCGATCGACCTGGCCGCCGAGCCGGTTGTCAACCCCTGGGACGTAGCGGCCGCGCAGGTTCTGGTGGAGCAGGCCGGTGGCCGGTTCACCGACCTCGATGGGATCCCTCGACACGACGGCGGCACGGCGCTGTCCTCAAACGGGCTGCTGCACGACGCGGCCCTGACACTGCTGCAGCCCTGATCTGCTACAGGTAAGCACGCAGCACCCGCCTGAGCCGCTCCCGCCACCAGGCAGCCCGCTCCGGATCGGCCAGTTGGTAGGCGTTCGCGAGAGCCGGATCGGGTACGACCGGCGCGCGCGGAACCGGTAGGTAGCCGTTCACGGGCCGCAGCGAATCCGCGTCGGGCACGACATCGCCGCGCAGCAACGACAACGTGCCCAGGCCGCAGGCGAACTCCAGTTCTGGCAGTGCGCCGGCTAGGGCGAGTTGGGCCCCGAGACCAACGCTGGTCTCGAGTGCGGAAGAGACCACGCAGGGCAGCCCCGCAGCCTCGGCTATCTGCAACGCGCGCCGGACCCCGCCCAGCGGGGTGCACTTGATCACAGCAACATCAGCCGCGCCGGCGACGGCGACCCGCAGTGGATCTTCCGCGCGGCGGATCGACTCGTCAGCGGCGATCCGGACCTCCACGCGGTGACGGACGGCGGCGAGCTCCTCGATGGTCCGGCACGGTTGCTCGACGTACTGCAGCCCACCAGCTGCCTTGTCAAGCTGGCGGACGGCTCGCACCGCGGTGTCGACGTCCCAGACGCCGTTGGCGTCCACCCTGATCGCCCCGGTCGGACCCAGTGCGTGCCGGACGGCCTCGACCCGGGCTAGGTCCTCGGCCAGCGACTCGGGATGATCGGCGACCTTGACCTTGGCGGTGCCACAATCAGACTGTGCAGTGATCTCGTGTGCGCGCTGCGGGCCCACCGCCGGAACCGTGCAGTTGACCGGGATCTGCTCCCGCATTGGCTCGGACCAGCCCACCGTTGCCTGTTCGACCGCGGTGGCCAGCCATGGCACCGCCTCTCGGTCGTCGTACTCCGGGAAGGGGCAGAACTCACCCCATCCAGCCGGGCCTTCGATAAGCATCCCTTCCCGGACGGTGATTCCACGGAACCGCGTCGTCATCGGGATTGCATAGATGCGGGCCCCGTCGAAATCCATGTCGATGGCAGCTGGTGAGTTCACGCGCCGCCTCTTGCCCGCCGGGCTGGTAGCAGGTAACGATATGCGCATGCGGTGTGCTGTGCTCGAGCAGTTCTGGCCGAGCCGGCGCAAGGACGCCTTCGATCAATTCTGTAGCTAGGCCGCGCGTCGGCGCATGGCCTCCCCGCCCCGCGCGGCCGATCCCCGGTGCCCCTGCTCATCCATTGCAGCAGTATCCCCGCACACCAGGAGAGTTCGTGTCCGTTACCGATGAATTGCTCGCCAACAACGCGCGCTACGCCGAATCCTTCTCCGGCCCGCTGCCGCTGCCGCCTGCCAAGCACGTCGCCGTCGTGGCCTGCATGGATGCCCGCCTGGACGTCTACCGCATCCTGGGTCTGAACGAGGGCGAGGCGCACGTCATCCGAAATGCCGGAGGCGTGGTTACCGATGATGAGATCCGCTCGCTGGCGATCAGCCAGCGGCTGCTCGGCACCCAGGAGATCATCCTCATCCATCACACCGACTGCGGGATGCTCACCTTCACCGACGACCAGTTCAAGAAGTCCATCCAGGACGAGACCGGGATCAAGCCGGCGTGGTCTGCCGAGGCCTTCCCGGACCTCGACGAGGACGTCCGGCAGTCCATTGCCCGGATCAAGGCCAGTCCTTTCGTCCCACACAAGGACTCCGTCCGCGGGTTCGTCTTCGACGTGGCGACTGGCAAGCTCAACGAGGTCCTCTGAGCTGACCATCCTTGCGAGCCCTGCCGGTGCGGTCCGGCAG
>JALZDU010000500.1 GCA_030862405.1 Actinomycetota bacterium
ACAGCGGCGTCCGAGGTTCCGCCACCACCGCCGTTGACCGTGTAATTTCCACCATTCATAAAGTTGTCCTCCACAAGCACGTCGGTTACTGGACCTTGTGTCGTGCCGAACTGGTAAGCGGCGTTCATTAAGTAACCGGTTGTAGGATTGTAAGCCTGCAGATTGTTGCGCCTAATTGTGATATCGGTACCACCGGTGGTCTGCAAGGCGTCGATATGGCAGCTATCGCACCGATGGAGGTGATGGATGTACGAATCCTCCACGGCGGTGTTGCTGCCCAGCCGGGGACCTTCGGTGACGTCGTGAATGTCGACGCGAAGCAAGCTGTAATTGCTGCAACATACCGCAGCGGAGCCGACACCCCCGCCGTCGATTTCGGTGTCCTCCACCACGAGATTCCGGTAGCCGGGCATGATCTTGATTGCGTAGAGGCCGTCGCTCTCAATTAGCGTCTTCCTGATCACGACATCGTTGGCTTTAACCGTAACCGTGCCGGTGATCTTCCGGGACTCGACGACGGCTCCATCCTCGCTTACCGTGAGCGACCCACTGGGAGCGAGCTCGACGCTCTTGGGAACGCCAGTCGTCGAACTATCCGGAAAATTCAAGGACATCGGAGACGAGGTATCCGGGTTTGACGGGGCCACGGGAGTGGCGGTGCTGAAAGTAGTGGTCAATCCAGGTGCGGTACAGGCGAGCATGACTGAGAACGCTACGAAGAGCGCTGATAGCAGCAACGGGACCAGTGCCCAACGGGGACGTGCGGTTGGGGTTGTCAATTTGCCATCCTCCCCGGGCTGCTGTTTAGCCCCCCTCTGACGAGAGCGAGGCTCCTTGCGATCGAGGCTTGCACAAGACCTGGTCGAGGCGGGTTCCCCCCGAAGGGCACCCGCAACAGTTCCGGCCACCACCGTGCCATGAGATCTTCCCACAGTTCCATGTTGCCCGGGCGGCGACAGTCTTCGGGTAATCCCAGGAGTGACGCTAGCAATGTGCGACAGTTGAACGGCATGAGCACATCCTTCCACACCAGGTCGTACTGCAACGCCCACATGCTCGCCCAGTTGCCGACGCGTTGTTCCCAGTTGAGCAGGTCCAGAGGGTGCACGTCCGATGTCACGGGCACACGCTCAAGCCATTCGCGCTGCGCGGCGACCGCGTACCGATGGCGACCTGTCCCGATCTTCAGAGACACGCGGGCGGGGGTGAGGGCAGGCTCGAGCCGGCCGAGTCTCGACCTGTAGTGGGCCTTAGCGACCCCAGATACGTGTCCGGTCACTCCCCACCGCGACCGTACCGCACTTGAGATTGCTTCGGCGTTCGCTGCATGGAACCTGTCCGGGAACGGAGCCGTCGCCCGATACGCCGACCAGAAATCGTTAGTCGGCCCGCGCATCCCGTCTGCGACGATATGGGGCAGACCCAGCCCGGCCAGCAACCGGCTCGGTAGGTGGACGTCGTCAGCCTCACCCCCTCGTCGCAGGATCCTGACGAAGCGGAGTTCACTCGTGATCGGCCGCGCTGCAGCTAGAAGCAGACGGCTATCGTGCCCGGCCGTGAGAAGCAGAGTAAGGGGGCTGCGCTGGTGTGCTGCCAACCACAGGCCTCGTAACGTGGCGGCGAGTTCGTCTCGCACCTCGTCGTAACTGCGGGCCGGCAGCGGCTCCTGCGGCCAGAAGCGCTCGTCCCTGCCGGTGTCGAGATCGAGGAGGTGGTTGGGCAGCAAGTGTGTGACACCGGCGACCGAACAGCCGTAGCCAGGCCAGATGTGGCCGCCGCGCATTCCAAGGAAATCGTCGGATGCCGCGTAGTCAGACGCTTCGTGGTCAGGCGGGAGTCCGAGCACAGCCTGCAGGAGAAGCGGTTGGGACGCACACCACGGTCCGTCGACCGTGAAGGCAAAGAACACCTGACGCAACCCGCCGGCATCCGTGAGCAGCATTCGACGTCGCGGGCCGTGGACGATCACGACATGACGACCCCCTAGATCATTTATGTGGCGCAGGAGC
>JALZDU010000528.1 GCA_030862405.1 Actinomycetota bacterium
TTGGGCAAGGCTCGGCGTTGGTGGTCGAACACGACGGGCGAATCAGCGGTTACGCCACCGGCCTGGCGTTTTTCGCGCACGCGGTGGGCGAGAGCAACGAGGATCTCAAAGCGCTGATCATGGCCGCCGATGCGTTCGACGGCCCTGGCATCCTCGTCCCCACGACCAACGCGGACCTGTTCCGCTGGTGCTTGGAGCGGAAGCTGCGGGTGGTGCAGCTGATGACCCTGATGACTGCCGGCCTGTACACCTCACCCCAGGGTGCTTACCTCCCGAGCATTCTCTATTGATTGTCCGCACGGAGGCTTGGGTGCTTTGCTGTACTCAACACCGTGCGTGGTGCCGTAAAGGAAACCAGCCGCTCTGAAGTCATGTCGAGTAAGCGGGGGCGTGGCCTATGGCCAGGTAGCCGGCACCGAAGGCGATCTCGGTGACCCGTAGATCATCGACCAGCTCGGCAAGGTGCCGCCAAGGGCAGTCGAAGCCGGTGAAGTCCCGGACGAACGGCGCGTGCACCGCGGCGACCACAGCAGACAGCGGGGCAAGCCAGGGACCCGGCCATTTTCCCCCGGCGGCAGCGACCCAGCCTCCCGGCCGCAGGGTCGTCAGCACGGTGTGCAGCGCGGCAGGGGATTGCAACACGTCGTGCGCGGCGCAGAACAGGGCGGCGTCGGCAGCCTCGGTGATCGTCAGATCCTGCGCGGGAGCGGCCAGCAGCTCCACGTTGCGCCAGCCGTGCTCGGTGACGCGGCGGGCGGCGACGGCCAGCATCGCTGGCGCCTCGTCGATGCCGATGATCGTCCCAGTGGCGCCGATCTTTCGCTGTAGCAACTCGAAGCACAGCCCGGTGCCACAACCGACGTCGAGAACCACATCCCCGCGGCGCAGCGGCAGCTGGTTTACGAGCAGCTCCCGCCACTGTCGATAAGGCGCGGTCCGCCGCTCGTAGTTGGCGGCTTGATCAGCGTAGGCCGCCAACACGTTTCCCGAGGCAGGCATGATCCTCCTTCTGCTCGGGTCAAGTGCCCTTACAGACCACGACCAGCAAGCTAGCGAAATCCGGTTACCCGGCTGGATGATCCGTACCCGACAGTAACCGACGATGACTACGTCGGCGGGGGAAGCAACAACCCAACGGGCCCCCGGCTCCAGCGGTGGCGAGGTGGTTGGTTTATTTCGCCAGTTGCTGCTCCTGTCATACACGCCCGAGCATCGCGTCTAGGGCGAACGGACCCGGACTCAATACCGCGATCAGTAGGAAAATTTAGCAAAACAGCGCAGCCGGTTCACCACCGTTTTGCAGGGGCAGCAACGCCTGCGGCTGGTTCACGCTGCAGTAAGCGAAGGCCATTGCACGCGAGCACAACAACGCCGCCACCCTGGTGAGCAGGCCGAACAGGACAATCCACCACCCAGTTCGATCCTTCCTTCCCCACCATATAGGTCACAACACTTTCACAACCGCGAGTGTCTGGTTTTGCTGCGCATCTGGGATTTCTCTACAGTTAGCGACGCTGTGCGGCTGACCCGGGGTCGGCGGGTTGGAGGCGGACGCAGCAGTGAGGTGGGGCGGGGTCCAGGTGAGCGGTAAGTCCGGTGGGGGCGAGGCCGTCGAGGAGCCCGTCGAGCAGGCACAGATTCATTCCGCAGACGAGTTCGGTGTAGTCCTGCGCCAGGGTGTGGAAGGGACAGTTGGCGAGCGTGACGTCCCCGCCTTCGATCCCACCTTCCAAGCGCGGTTCGAAGCCGTGTGCCTCGAGTACCTGCAGTGCGGTGTCGCGGGTGTCACGGTCGCCGGCGGCGCTGCGCGCCGCTTCGCCGAGTTCTTCACCCAGCTGGTAGGCGCGCTGGTTAAGGGTGGCCCGCGGGGAGTCCCCGGAGCGTTCAGCGTGCTCGAGGGCGCTGGACAGCAGCCGCCCGGCGAGGTCGTAGCGGCGTTGGGGCAGCGACACGGCCACGTGCTTATTTGACCGTTGGTACAGCTTGGCCGGCCGGCCCGCGCCGGGGCCCCTGCGGCCGGTGCGGCGCTGATAGACCACGTTGAGTAGGCCCTCGTCCGCTAGCCGGTCGAGATGAAACGCCGCAGTGGCGCGCGGCAGCTTTAGCGCGGCGGCAGCATCGTCGCGACTTACCGGTTCAGGCTGGAGCACCGCATAGTCGTACAGCCGGCGGCGGGTCGGCTCGGCGAGCGCAGCGACCGCCGAGATCTGGGCCTCCTGGGACTCCATCTATAACCAGCTCCTGTTGACGGAAGTAGTCAGGAACTCTAACGTTAACACATCACGAATTTAGAAGGCGTCTCGGCGGTGAGGGAGGGTGAGATGGGCGAGCAGGTAGTGGTGGTCGGTGTCGACGGCTCCCCGGCCAGCTACACCGCGCTGCGGTGGGCGCTGGCGCACGCCGCCCGGATCGGCGCCCAGGTGCGTGCAGTCCGCTGCTGGACACCCATAGTGGCCAGGAGGTGGGAAGCCGCGCTCACCGGCGAGCCTGTGCCATCAGAAGCCGTCCAAGCGGCAGCAAAACTGCCGCGCACGACACGGCTTGCGCGACCGTAATCGCGCCGGAGAGGCCAAGCC
Organism: Actinomycetota bacterium; assembly: GCA_030862405.1. Taxonomy (GTDB): domain Bacteria; phylum Actinomycetota; class Actinomycetes; order Mycobacteriales; family Pseudonocardiaceae. The sequence goes on from JALZDU010000528.1 coordinate 2,577, forward strand.
TGGTGTGCACAGGTCACGGCGCCCCACTCGCACGGAAATGTGCTGTGCTACGTCGAACAGTTCGGCCACAGCGTCGACGCCGAGCCCTGCGCATGGCGATGCTTTCGCCCACTGTCTCGCTGTGCACCGCCCGCGAGCGGCCGGACCGCGCACCGGAGGAAGAAATGGGGTGAGTGTCCATGCTGGTGTTGGATCGTGCGCAGGTCGAGACGCTGCTGGATCTCGACGTGCTGATCGATGCGCTGGCCGTGGCGATGGTCGATCTGAGCAGCGGGGTGGCATCGGTGCCTGATCGCGTTGCCGCTTTGGTTCCTGACCGGAACGGGTTGCTGGCCGCGATGCCCGGGTTCGTGCCCTCGGCTGGGGTGTTGATGGCCAAGCTGGTGTCGCTGTTTCCCCGCAATGCCGGCACCGCGTTACCCACCCATCAAGCCGTGATCGTTGGCTTTGACTGTGATACCGGGGAGCCGGTAGCGGTGATGGATGGCACCGCGATCACCGCGATCCGTACGGGGGCGTGCTCGGCACTTTCGGCGCGGTTGCTGGCTCGTTCTGACGCCGCGGTCCTGGCTGTGCTGGGCAGCGGGGTCCAGGCGAGATCCCACGCTCGTGCGATGTGCAGGGTTCGCCCGATCCGCCAGGTCCGCATCGCTGGCCGCGATTTCGCCAAGGCGACCGCATTGGCCACCGAACTGGCCGAGGAGCTGCCCGCCGAAGTGGTCGCGGTGGTGTCCTACCCGGAGGCGTTGGACGGCGCGGACATCGCCTGTGCGACCACGCACGCCGTCGTTCCGGTGGTACGCCGGGAATGGCTGACCCCAGGGGTGCACATCACCTCGGTCGGGTACAACCCGGCCGGGCGGGAAGTCGATGACGCGACTATTGCCGAGGCGTTGGTGTGTGTGGAATCCCGCCAGGCCGTGTTGGCCCCCTTCCCCGCGGGCAGCAACGATCTGCTCGAACCGATCCGCCATGGGGTCATCACCGCCGCCCATGTGCACGCTGAGCTCGGTGAGCTGATTATCGCCTCTCGCCCCGGACGCGAGACGCCCGAGCAAATCACCCTGTACAAGTCGGTTGGAGTCGCGGTGCAAGACGCCGCCGCCACCGCGCTGGTGATTGCCGCCGCCCGCACCCAGGGCGTCGGCAGTCAGATCACGTGGTAGCACGCGGACTGAAACGTCCCGGGTTTGATGCACACCTTAGTTTGTGTGAGCGGCCGGGTCGGTCGTAGCGTAGTAATCGGCCTCGGCTTCAGCTGGTGGGCGTCGGCTGAGGCGGTGCATGAGCCGGCTGCTGTTGTACCAGTGCACTCAGGCTGAGGTTATTTCGTCGAGGTCGGCCAGGGTGGCGAGAGGCGAGCTCTCCCGCTGTGCCGCAAGAAGACCAGCTAGCCTTACTCCTGCTTCCAATGACTCCTCTTTACACCCGGCTTGCATCGCTATACACCACGCTCGCTGTGCGTCATAAAGGTCAAAACGAGCACGGTGGGGGCTTTGTTCTCCGGAGTACTGGAGCGCTGAGACCGCATGACCAGAGGAAACACCTCTCGGCGCATATGCGATAAAGATCGCATGCGATCGTAGCGGCAAGTGCCCTCGGCGGTAAGCCCCACTGCGGGGCACACTCTGTCGATGTGGACATATATGCGGTTGTCGTCTGCAAGCGAAAGGTGAAGACCGGGTCCGTTCGTGATCTCCCGCACGGAGATCTGCCCGCGATGCAATAATCCGGCTCCCGGTGTATCCCGACAGAAGTGACCGGTGGTCAGCAAGTCCTGCAAAAAAGCTCGGTTGTCTTTGGTTGTGAAGTGGGCGCCGCCAGCCCCTGTTGTCAGAGCGCCTCCCACAGATTAATGTGCCGCCAAAGACCGATCTCTAGCAAGCGCCTGCAGAGGAGCGCCATCGTCATGCGTGCCCTAGCGTCCAACTTAGAGGCTTCTCGCACCTTCGAAGCACCCCTTTCCCCTCAAAAATCTTCAAATCAAACGTCGACCTTGGCCCGAAGGTTCCTCCGTTTGCCCCTTACCACCGACGTTTCCCGACTCAGACCGCTAAATGCGCTTGCGATACCGCGACGTCGAGCGAGAACAGGCCTGGACTGCCCCCTAACACTAGACAACACCACCTCAGCAGGCACGCGGAGCCGGCCAGCGCTGCTCAACCACAGCAGGCCGTGCATCTCCTGGGACAGCGGGCGAGTAGTTACTCATCCGTCGGTTTGTCCAGCGGTACTCCCGCCACCTGGATTCGCAGCTCTTCAACGACACGATCAATGATATTGCGCGCCTCGCGCAAAGCTTCATGTGCCAGGTAAGAATGATACCCAGAAGATGGCTTCTCTTTTGTAGACAAATACGTACGCCAGGAACTGACGTGATGTTCCGCAATCGCCAGTGCGGTCTGTGCCTCATGCAGTTCGGCGAGGAGTCGGTCAGGCTGGCCTGGCAGCAGTGGGAAACGGGGGAAGCAGTCGCGGAAGTCCATGCAAACACCTCCGAGCAAGCGAAGAGGTGTGGTGGGGTTTGGTTACGAACGAGTCACCGACCTGATGGTGGGGCTGACCTGTGGGTGGCGAACCACCTACCGGCGGGTCGTGGAAACTTGCTCGGCGGGGATGCAGCGCGGACAGCGAGTCCACTTGACCGACACCGCCGTGGAGGACTCGCAGTCAAGGGGGACTGCGCGCCACGGTGAATAACGAGCTCAGCATCAAGAACGCCTGACACGCAACGTCGGACCGGGCGGTCGGAACGGCGGTACTCATAGTGCCACACATTGGCCACTGAGTGAAGTAATGGCTTGGCGGCTGTCTATACCTCACCACGGACTGAACTGCTATACCGTCCCCGTCGGCGGAATCCGCAAGGTGGGCCGCACCCCGAAGGTCTATGAACCCACCAACGCCGAGGGGCACATCAGCATCCCGGCCAGAGAACACGAGTTGCTAGCCGACATCCTCATCAAGGCCTTACTCACCGAAGACCAGGAGAAGAGCGGTCGCGAGGCACACTTTCAGATCGCCCACCACCGCGTTGCCAAGCTAGGTGCCGCCGAACGCGAGCGAGCCCGGCCAGGGCGCCTAAGCGCCGAATGCGCGCTGACCCTGGCCACCGCACCCCCCACCCGATACGGCTTTGAACCCGACCGGGTCACTCCCACACTGCTGCGATTGCGCAACTGCCCGTTTGCCCCACTCGCCGCCAAGGCTCCGCAGCTGGTCTGCGGTATCAACCACGCCTTTCTCACCGGCTTCCTCAACACCCTGCAGGCATCCACCCTCACCGCCGTGCTGACTCCCCGCCCCAACGGGTGCTGCGTCGAACTCACACCGGCTAACCCGTACCCAGCCATCCGGCAGTTCTAGTGCGTGAGCGTCATTGCTGCCACAAAGGTGAGTGACTTCTGTCCCCAGCGTGCTGCGCCTACCTCCCGCGGTCCCCACTCAAACGCCAAGTGGATACGGCGGGAGACGGGTCGACTCTTCAAGCACGGCGACCCCAGAGATCTGAACGGTCCAAGATCCGTTCTAACACACACTCCTGTTGACGAAACGGCACCACAGTTCTAACGTTAGCGTATTATGGCGCTAGAAGGAGCTGGGTAGTGAGGACTGATCGGGTCTGCTCAAGACCCTAGGAGAGATGGAGGGGGATGATATAAGGATCATGGAAATCTTCGAACTTGGCGGCTATGACCGGGGATAAGTGTGGTCATGGTAGTGACGGGGTTACAGCGTGCTGACCTCGACTGCCACCGCGATCCGGTCGCGGGTGACGGCGATTTTGCTCGGGATGCTGGTCGTCGTGCTGGGGTTCGTGGTGGGTGGCGGCAGTGCCGCGGGCAGCAGCAGTGTCGGGGGGCGGCAGATGGGTCGCCGTCACTGACCTAGCCGACACCGTTTTGATCAAAATTTCGCGTTCGGACCGACCTCTTTAGTGGTCGCCCCGGGAAGGAAGATCACGGTGGTGAACCAGGATCGGGCTCCGCATACCGTGACTGCCCGGGACAACTCCTTCGACACCGGCACTATCGCCGGTGGGCAGCGCGCCGAAATTACTGCGCCCAGCTCGCCGGGCACATACCCCTACATCTGCGCTATCCACCCGTCCATGACCGGCACACTGCTCGTGAAATGAGCCAGCCGTACCAGACCCGACGCCCATCGCGCCGGGCGACATCCCAGATGGGGGCCGTCGCTGGACGGACACCGACCTTACGCGCTCGCCATCGCCCTGTTCCATATCCGGAATGGAGGAACGGGGCACACCCGACGCGCCACGATGTCCTGAGGGTGCAGTCCATACTGCCCGGTTACACAACGTCCCCGGCCTACTGTGAAAGGATTTGCTGTCATGCCCTCTCCGCGTGAGCTAGTGCGCCGCATTGAACATTTCACCGCCTTGGACACCGTCGCCGAGCCGGTGCGCGGCTTGGTGAGCAAGGCTGTGCAGCCTCGCTTGGTCCGTAACCTGCTCAGTGGTACGAATTTGGGTCATCCGGTCCATCCCATGCTGACCGACTTGCCGATCGGTGCCTGGAGCATGTCTGCGTTGTTGGACACCGTGGGCGGGGCCAGCGCTGAGCCAGCTGCCGACCTGCTCGTCGGGGCCGGCATCCTCAGCGCGGTCCCTACCGCCATGACCGGGCTCAACGACTGGTCGGACACCATCGGCGAGGAGACGCGTCTCGGGGTAATGCACGCCGGCGCGAACGTAGCCGCGCTCGGTTTATACACAGCCTCGCTGCTCGCCCGTCGCAGTGGTCGGCGTGGTGTGGGCAAGGCACTGGGGCTTGCTGGGCTCGGGGTGCTGATGGTCGGTGGGTACCTCGGTGGTCACCTGTCGTTTGGCAGGGCGGTCAACGTCAACCACACCGCTTTCGAGCATGGTCCGCAGGAGTGGACCCCGGTGCTCGCCGACGCGGAGCTGGATGAAGGTGAGCATCGCCGGGTCTCTGCCGATGGCGCCTCGGTGCTACTCGCCCGCGACGGCGGCCAGCTGTACGCGCTGGCCAACACCTGCACCCACGCCGGCGGTCCGCTGGATGAGGGCGAGCTCATCGATGGCTGCGTTATCTGCCCGTGGCACGCCAGCACCTTCCGGCTCAGCGACGGCAAAATCGTGCGCGGCCCAGCCTCGACACCCCAACCCACCTACCAAACCCGCGTCCGTGAGGGAAAAATCGAGGTCCGCTCCTCAGGCTGAGCACTGCATACGGCCTGGACAGCGATGCCACCACCAAGGGTCCCGCGCGGTTCGATGCGTGGTGTCAAGGGGGATCCGCAGTCCAGTGGCATTTCTGTCCTGGAGGTTGGTGTAACTGTGACGCTGATGCGGTCATGTCCGGTGTTGCTGAGGGACGGTGGGCTCGAGGCGAATGCAGCAGTGGGTGGGTTGGGTCCAGATGCGCGGTCAGCTTAGTGGTAGCCAGGCTGTCGGAATGCGCCGAACCGGAAGGATCGCTGCCCTCCTCTGTCAGCCCAGTAGGAGAACGCAGCCTCTTTCACGGCATGCCCTCGTTTAGTCGTGAACGCTCACTTTAGGTGTGGGAGAGGGGTCCTGGGTGGATGGTGTGCGCGAGGTGGCCCGGGTGGTGCTGCCGACGCAGTTCGGGGAGTTTCAGGCGAGGGCCTTTGAGGTTTCCTGCGGGCTGGTCTACCTCGCGCTGGTCAAGGGTGACGTGGTGAGCGCGGCTGGGGTGCTGACCCGGGTGCACTCGGAGTGCCTGACTGGGGACGTGCTGGGTTCGTTACGGTGCGACTGCGGGGTCCAGCTTCGCCTGGCGCTGCGCAGGATCGCGATCGAAGAGCGCGGGCTGCTGCTGTATGTAACCGGGCATGAGGGCCGCGGCGTGGGTCTGGTCAACAAGCTGCGGGCCTACATCGAGCAGGATGGTGGCGTCGACACCTTGGACGCCAATGTGCGACTTGGGCTCCCGATCGATGGCCGGCGCTACGACGATGCTGCGGCCGTACTGCATGCTGTCGGCGTCGGGTCGGTGCGGTTGCTCACGAACAATCCGGAGAAGGTGCGCGGGCTACGCGAGGCGGGCATCACGGTTGAGCGGATGGAGCCGCTGCAGACGGCGGCACACCATCGCAACGTGGGATACCTGCGCACCAAGAAGCGGCGGTTAAATCACGTCGCGCCCGCCGGCGAGGCGCTGGGCACTGCACCGTCGGCACCGCCGGACGCTATCGGCCTGCTCGGTGATGTACAACCGCGGGCGGACCGCCCTTACCTGGTGGTGAAGTACGCCCAGTCCCTGGACGGACGGATCGCGACTATCACCGGTGACTCGAAATGGATCAGTGGCGAGGAACAACGCAGCGTCTCGCACGCCCTGAGGGCGGCCTGTGATTCGGTCATGGTGGGGGTGGGGACGGTGCTGCGCGACGACCCGCGGCTGACCGTGCGCCTGGTGCCTGGTGCGTCGCCGCTGCGGGTGGTCCTCGACTCCACGCTGCGAATCCCGTCGACGGCGCTGGTGCTCAATGGGGATCCGGTCACCTTCGTGTTCACGACCGACCGAGCTGCCCACAGCGATCGGGAACGGCTGCGGGCGCTCGGGGTGAACGTGCGGACGGTGCCGGGCAGTTCAGCCGGGGTGGACCTGCCCGCGACGCTGCGGGTGCTGCGAGAGCTCGGTGTACGGACGTTGCTCGTCGAGGGCGGCGCCACAATGATCACCTCGCTGCTCGGTGATCGACTGGTCGACCGCCTCATCGTCGCCACCGCCCCCACGATTCTGGGCGCTGGGACTGAGGCGGTGGGCGACCTCGGAATCGCCCGGGTGACCCAAGGCATCTCGCTGCGCAACAGATGCATGCACGTCACCGACTATGACGTCATCACCGCATGGGACGTTGCCTAATACCTGCCGGCCGGGCCGAGTTCGGCGACCGTCAGCGGCAGGTCAGGATCGGCGGACAAGACGATGTCTTGGACGCCGTACTCGTGGAGCAGCGTCACCTCGCCCAACCGGTGGGGCTCCAGCCGCTCCAGCCGACCCGGCTGGGGGACATAGCAGCGGTAGCCGAGCTCGGTGCACAGCCGCGCGAGCAGTCGGCGCAACCGCGTTGTACCCGGTAAGACCTCGATGACCACAGTTGGTCGGTGTTCGCGCAGGTGCTCACTGGCCGCAGCCAGTAGCGCGTGTTCCTGGCCTTCAACGTCAACCTTGAGCAGGTCTACACCGGCGAGCAACGTCCGCACGTTGATTGCCGGCACCTCGATCACCGCCCCGACGGGACCGGCCATCCGCGGCGGCAGCTCTACGTCCCCGTCGACGAACGCGACAGTCGGTGCGGGCAGCTGATCGCGCGGAACAAGGAGCCGGACAAAGTCCACCGCCGGATCGGCGACTGCGGCAGCTGCGACCAGCGTGACCGACATGATCCCGTTGAGCCCAAGATTGGCACGGCACAGCTGCAGGGAGTCCGGATGTGGCTCGACCGCCGTGTAACAGACACCCGGCGCCGCCTGCGCCCCCTGCACGACGTAGTATCCGACGTTAGCCCCCAACTCCAAGACCGCCGACGAGTTGCGGCATAGATACCGCCACCAAGGAAGCAGCTCAGGCTCCCAGCCCTGCTCACCAAACCAGTACAACTGGGCAAGAACCAACGACTCCGCGCTGACAAACCAGCGTGCCGGGTTATCCACCAATGGGAATGTCTGGACCGACGCGGGGATGCCGCCGTGCCGCAGCACGGCCAACACGGCACGGCGCAGACGGCCCGGCACAGTGGTGGAGTCCGGCGGCGGAAGGCGCAGCCGGTCGGCTACGGAGCCAGGTAGCCGACGCACCACAGCGCGCATTGCCCGCTGCTCCGACCTCCGCAGCCGCCACGACATCGCATCGACGTCCACCCGTGCACGCCTCCCCTCACTCCCACCAAGATCACACACGGCGACGCGTCCGCCTCCCACATCTCAGTTGAGGAGATCTTGGCTACAAACGCGCCAGGCCAAGTGACCCCACAAGGACAACCGCCACTAAACATCACGGAGATCGAGATACTGTTGGTGGCTACGCCACGGTAGAAGGGTGACACCAGGCAACCCGCGGACGCATGTCCCTTGATTTGACTGAGACACCACCGATCAGGTATCCGGCGCTGTGTCGATTCGCTGGCGTGATCAGACCTGTGTAGATCATTTGCAGGCGTGGGCGCTGGCGGCGCTAGCAGAAGCTAATCAGTGTCTGGCCCAGCGGCCAGGGCCTCACGAGGTTCACACTGTTACACCAAGGGAGACGTGAGGGCAGGACATGGAACAGGAACATGTCGCAAAAGATGCGCCTAGGAGCGAGCGCCCATGGGGACTGCCACGTGCTCTTGCGAGCACTGTGCAACGTTACTTCGGATACGAGGTCGCAGTAGAAACAGGGACATATGAAGGTGCAAGTACTCGAATATTACGAGAGTTGGTCGGCCCAGTATACACAATAGAGGCAAACTTTGGCCTGTATGAAAAGTCTCGTCATGCCCTGGCGAACGATCCTGACATTCATGTAGTTTTCGGATCGTCACCCGTCGTGCTCCCATCTATCCTCGACTCCTTGGACTCGTGTGCGCTGTTTTGGCTCGACGCCCACTGGTTCCCTGAGGTCCCTGAAGTTACCGCGTCTCAATGCCCCTTGCTGGACGAGCTTTCTATCCTAGCGAAGTGGCCCCTCATCGATGGCTCCTGCGTGCTTATCGATGATGCCCGTATGTTTAGTAAACCGCTTGATAAATGTTATCGGCCGAGCGACTGGCCAACGTTCCCTGAGATAGTTAAGATTGCGCGATTCACACCGTCGACCGTGATGACAGTTATTGAGGATGTAATAGTCGTTGGCCCCAGTACGCTCACGGAGGCGTTTGGCACCTACATGGCGAGGTATGGAACGCAAAGCCCCGTATGGAAATGAACCATGAGGGGCCTCACCAGGCCCCCGCCACCGTGAAGATCAACGGCGCCATGGTGCTTAGCACTCCTGCCCGTTAGATCATGATCTTGCAGCGTGTTGGTCCGGGACGCAGGGCGACCACCGCGTGACGCGATCGAGAAGGGCTACCCCAGCTGTTCGCTACCTCTTCGGTACCTGGAGCCCTAGTCTGCGAAGGTGCTGATCCTCGTCCGCCATGGGCAGGTGGCCGCTAATGCCCGCGGGTTGTTGCTTGGTCGAGCTGACCCGCCGCTGACTGAAACTGGTTATCGGCAGGCGCGCGCCCTCGCCAAGGCTCTTGCGCCTCCGATCCGGGTTGTGTCCAGCCCGTTGCTGCGCGCTCGGCAGACCGCCGCTGTGTTGGCCGGTGCCCGTGAGGATTGCGGGGATGTCCAGGTTGACGAGCGTTGGATCGAGATGGACTACGGCGAACTGGACGGGCAGCCGGCGACCGCGCTGCCCGAGCAGACGTGGCGAACGTGGTGGCAGGACCCGCACTTCGTGCCCGCCGGGGGTGAGTCGGTGGCTGCGGTCGGGATCCGGGTGCGGGAAGCCTGCGCGGAGTTGGCTAGCGACGCCGCCTGCGGCGACGTGGTAGTGGTCAGCCACGTCTCCCCGATCAAGGCCGCGCTGGCCTGGGCGCTAGGGGTCGGCGACGAGGTGGCCTGGCGGATGTACCTCGTCGACGCCGCGGTGTGCAGAGTTGACACCAGCGGCTCGCTCCCGCTGTTGCTTGCATTCAATGAGGTGCACGCCGCCAACAGCGAGGTGGCGGATGGCTGAATCAAGACCGGGCCACGGCACGCAGCGTGGCGAAGAGGCGGTCAGCCGACTCCTCCCACGTGGGCAGGGCCGCCGCCCGCCGCCGGGCCGCTTGCCCCAGGCGCCACCGGTAGGGCTCATCGTCGGCTAACCGGCGCAGCGCGGCGGTGAGCTGGGGGACGTTTCCCGGCGGTAGCACCAGGCCCTCCCGACCGTGGGTGGCCAAATGTTGCAGGTTTCCGGCGCGCCAGCCGACCACCGGCAAGCCGGCCGCCATCGCCTCGCCGTATGCCGTGCCGTATGGCTCCCGCACGCTTGGCAGCACGAACACGTCGGCGCCGTGGTATAGCGCGCTGATCTGCGCTCGGTCAAGGGGGCCATGCACGACGACCCGTCCAGCCAGGTCTGGGTGGGTCAACCGGGCATGGACACGGGTTGCGTACCGTCGGTCGACGTCATCGCGGCCGGCGAGGTGCAACGTGGCCGCGTCTGAGGGGAGGGCTGCAACAGCCGCGAGCAGCTCAAGCAGTCCCTTGCGCTCCACCCAGTTACCCACGCACAGCAACGCCGTCCGGCGGCCGCGACGCAAGTCGCTGGCCATTACCGGTGACGGCCCGGCATCCCGGCCGGGCGGGATCACAACCGCGCGGGCGCGCAGGTCGGCCGGTAGTTGGGGGGCGAGTGCGGCACTGGCCAGAACCAACACAGCGGCACGGCGGTAGGCGATCCGGTCGAGGATGGCCTGCGTCCGGGCACGTAGCCAATTGTGATCGATCCCGCCGGGAGGCTGGTGGAGGATCGGGACATAGGGGATTACCGGCGGCTGTAGGGCCAGCTGGGGTGCGAGGAAGGCGGCGGCGATGCTGTCCAGGACGACGACGTCGGTGCCCGGCGAGCAGGCCTGCCGCAGCACAGCGCCGGAGTGGGCCGCTGGTAGCGGGAACGGCCACGCGGGGAAGGACACGAACCGCACCTGCGCACGGTGCGACGGGGCCGCCTCAGCCATCCGGCGGTGGTAGAGGTAGCCGCCAGTCAGTTGCGAGGGGTCACCAAGCGTGACAAAGGAGGCGGACAGCATGCGGATCGTCCATGTCGCACCGACACCGTTCGGTAGGGAGGGGTTGTTCGGCGGCGGGGAACGCTACCCGCTCGAACTCGCTCGTGCACTCGCGGCCGAGGTCGACTGCGAGCTAGTGACCTTCGGTCAGCACCCGCGCGTGGTCATCGATCCGGACGGTTTGCGGGTGCGTGTCCTGCGCGCCCTAGCCTATCTGCCGCGTCATCCCGCCCACCCGATGGCACCGGGCCTGCCGGCGGCGCTTCGCAGCGCTGACATAGTGCACACCCACCATCTGCGGAGTACGCCGAGTCGCCTTGCCGCGGTTACCGCCCGGGTGTCGGGCCAGCGGCTGGCGGTAACCGACCACGGGTTGGGCGGTGGCGGCTGGGCCGGGCTACTGCCCCGCCTGTTCGACCGATTCCTGACCGTGTCCCGGCACTCGGCACTGATGCTAGGTGCGCCGCCGGAGCGGACGACGGTGATCTACGGGGGTGCTGACCCGCGCCGGTTCCATCCCGAGGACAGCGATCGGCGGGATGGGGTGCTTTTCGTCGGCCGGCTGACCCCCCACAAGGGCGTTGACTTGCTCATCCGGGCGCTGCCAGCTGGCGCCGAGCTGCTCTGCGTCGGAACTACTGGCCATGACCCCCGGCCCCCCGAAAGCGGCTACGGCGATCTACTGCGCCGGCTCGCCGCTGCGCGGCCGGTGACGTTCACCGGTGAGGTCCCAGACCAGGACCTGCCGGTGCTGTATCGCCGCGCCCAGGTGGTGGTTCTGCCCTCGGTGCACGTGACCTGCTACGGCCGCCACGTCGGGATCTCCGAGCTACTCGGCCTGTCGGTACTTGAGGCGATGGCGAGCGGCACACCGGTGGTATGCAGCCGACTCGGGGGACTACCCGAGGTAGTCCAAGATGGCGAAACCGGATTCCTCGTGACGCCAGGCGATGTTGAGGAACTGCACGACCGGATCGCGACGCTGCTCGACGACCCGAGACGGGCCGCGCAGATGGGCCGCCGCGGGCGCGAGCTGGTGCTCGAACGCTTCACCTGGCAGGCGTGCGCGGCCCGTTGCCTCACGGCGTATCAAGACCTGCACTGCGGCTAGGCCGGCCCGCGGAGGGCGTCGATGCGTTGCTGGTTGAGGCTGCGCAGGGCATTGGGGGCGGGGGTGGTCACAGGTGGTCTCCACTGGTCGGTGATGGCTTTCCAGGCGCGGGCCTTGATGCCGGCAGTGTTGGGTTGGGGTCCTAGCGGTGCGGCCGGGTCTGCGCTGGTGATGTTGTAGGTCTCCCGGTATGCGGCGGCCAGGCCCGCGAGCTTCTCCCGGCGGCCGTCGCGGCGGGCTGCTGGGGGTGGAGGCCAAGCCCGGATCCAGGCCGGCTGGTCGTGTGCGACCTGCTCGCGGAGCTCACCAGCCCGCTGGGCTATCGCCGTGTTCAGCTCGGTCAGCTACTGCGCGAACTCAGGGACGTGCGCACGGCGGTGTAGTCGGGTCGGGCCAACCACGGCAGCGCGGGGAGCTGGCCGCACCAGCCTGCCGTTGGGTCACCAGCTCGGCGACCACCGCCTGCGCGGTTGAGTGGATCCGCCGCCAGGTCCGACAATTGGCCCTGGATGAGGTGGGCACCTGCAGGATCCGGTGTGTACCCCGGTGATGGGGGCGTCGGCGCCCGGCTCGGCGACAGCACGGTGGAGCTCACCGGCAACCGCACTCCCGACCGGTCGACATCGCCCACAACCTCTCCGCAGCCCTGAGCAGCCGCAGCAGGGTCCGACGTTGCGGGAGTTGCTGCCTGTTGAGGAGTTCGCGGATGTCCGGTCGGTGTCTGAGCAGGCCCTGTTGCTGCATAGGGTGCTCCCGGCTGGTAGTAACGGGGAATCAGCGTGCCGGTCCAGGTAGATGCCGACCTGGCAGCATGAGGGCTCGCGTCACGCCGATCGAGCAGATCGGACCGCTCCTGTTGCGCTGACCGCCAGGATCTGCCGAACCGCTTGCGGGACGTGCGGCAACCACATGGGAGACGTCTTCCGATCCTGCGTCTTCAGAGGTTCTCGGCGTCGGGATACGAAGAGCCAGGACTGTGCGTATCGAGCAGAAGGCCCATGGTGACCGCATCCCATAGTTGTCCGTTGGCCCGACGGTAGTGGCGGCGCAGCCGACCCTCGACGGTAAAGCCGCGCGAGCGATAGAGGGCTATCGCTGCAGTGTTGTGAGGCCACACTTGAAGGTCCACTTTCTGCAGGCCGTGCTCGCGTGCCCAGCGCAGGCTTTCATCCAATAGCCGACCGCCGATGCCCTGCCTACGGTGTTGGCGGGCGACCATCATGCCCAGCGAGCCCACGTTATGTTGCACCTGGACGCTAAGGCTGCCCACAACGAGGTCTTCCCTCACAGCGACCAGGACGCAGTTTGCACCCTGCTCGATGGATGTGAGGATGCTGGACTGGCGTTGGGCGACGTCGAAACCGGGTTCAGTGCCGATGCTGTCCCGTTCCTCCGCGACAGCGGTGAACAATGTGATGATGCCCGGGACATCAGCTGAGCGAGCTGGACGAATGAGGATGCCCGCAAGCATGGCGACAGTATGACCTCCACGCCCGAGGTCGCCTTGGGTTGTCTGTGCGGATGGGGCCAGGCGCAAAGGCGTTCCACAGTATCGGCAGCGATTGCGGTGCCACCGGCGCTGCGTACTTCGCTGCGGAGCTAGCGCGCTGGTTCGGCCTTGCCCGCGCGAAGCGGTAAATGCGGCTGGGCTGAGGCCCACCAGCACGGGAGACCAGTGGGCCTTGCGCCTTACTGGGCGGGGAGAGGCTAGCGGCTAGTTCCTCTCTAAGGTCTGCGGCCCGTACCAGGATCGCTGCCAAGGAACGCGGTTCTGCGGGCGCTACCACGGCACGTCCAGTCCGTTGGCGTCGAGGTAGGCCCGTACGGCCGTCTCGACTCCCTCGCGGATTGCTGCGGGTGAACTCCGACCAATATCGGATGGACTTGACCTGGCCGAGCGATCACCCTGATCGCAGGGGTGGGGTCACGTCGCTGCAGTTCCATGCCCAGCACCCACGGGCGCAGGGAGCTGTTCACGCTGTCGCTGGATAAGATCACGACGAAGCGCGGGACTTCCGGGGAACTGGACGAACGTATCGGCGAAGGTCACTTCACCGCCCTGGCGATCCACTCCGGGACCGGCATGCCCTGACGCGCAGCGGCCAGCTCAGCAAGTGCCACCGTGCCGACGTCGAGCTCCACGGGCACCGTGCGACGAGTTGCCATGGGCGTCAAAGTACTGGTCTCTGGCGGCTGTGGGATGTCGCGTCACGGGTCCGAGAGGATCGCGATGCCGCCTAGTCGCCGGGTGCCAGGTTCTGTGGGGGCGGATGGATGGTTGTTTGTCGCGGCCGCGGCACCGGCCGCGACAAACGGAGTGGCGGGTAGGTAGACCCTTGGCCGATGTAACCGGGTCAGGTTCGTCGCAGTAGGCGACGGTGAGGGCCTCCAACTGTGCGCGGAGGTCGTGCGCAGCGCCTCTAGGCGTGCGGCTGTATCGGCGCGCAGCTGATCACAGCCCTGGCGATAGTCAGCGCGTAGCTGCTCTAGCTCGGCGGCACTCGGCTCGAGCTGGAATACGTCAAGCAGTGGGCGTATAAATCCCAGCTGAGGCGCTTCTCCAGCCACGGCACCTATTGGCCGAACCACCGCTGCCCACACGCACACGACGGGTAGTACACAACGTCAGCTGGCCTCGGCACAGCTTTGACCATATGCTCCGCTGCGACGTCGAGGCACGCCTTCAGATCAGCGTGTCGAGACCGTGTACTGAATCGTTGTGCCAATCGTTTCCTTGGAAATCGTAATGTTTCATCATGCGTGAGGACGATGACCTATTGACACTCCGGCAGATCTCTGACGGTTCGGCGCCAATTACTCGACACTTCGATCGTGGGTCGACGATGTTGATCTCTACGATGCACACCGGTTGACGCTGGAGTGCAAGCGGCCGATAGCGATGGGCCTGGCGCAAAAGGAACCGGATGCCAGGTGGCAAGACCGCGGCAGAGACTCCACCTGAAGGCATCAATACCGAGCCTGGCTCCTGCGAATCATGGAAACACCACAGATATGCCGTCGGCGAGGGTTAAGAGGCGGTGAGTCCGGCAGGAGGGTCGGTCGGGTCGGTGATCTCTTTGTCGTCCGAACAGATCGCCTCGCAGGCGGCGAGCAGCGTGGCAGTGAAGCGACCCGGAGCGGTAAGGAAGACACCGTGATCACCGTCGATGTCGTAGGCCAGTGCCCCAGGCACCGCGGCCGCCAGCCTCCGCTGCCGGGCCGCCGACACCACCCGGTCGTACCGGGTGATGATCACGGCGGTGGGAACGTCGATCCCGCCGATCCAGTCGTGGGAATCAAATGCATAGACCGCCGACACCGCATATAACGCGGTGAGCAATGAGGTGCGGCGCATCTGGTCCAGCGCCCATGTCCGGCCAGCCCGATCACCGTCCTGACCGAGCAGCTGGCCGCCGATGACGTCGGCCCGTAACCCATCCATCCCGGGCATCGATCCCGCCGCGGCCGCCACCGCCGGCATCATCATCGCCGGCATCATCAGCGTCACCCAACGTGCCCACGGCGAGCCGGCGATGCTGCGGGCACTCGCGCACAACACCAGCCCGGCAGTCAACTCCGGATGCCGGCGCCAGCACAGTTGCGCGATCAGCCCGCCCATCGAATAGCCGACCGCGATAAACCGCTCGATGCCCAGCACCGCGGCCAGCGCGGCGACATCATCGGCACACTGCTCCAGCCGGTAGCCTCCCACGCAGCCCAGCCCACTCCCATGCCCACGCTGGTCGAAGGCCAGTACCCGGAAGTGCCGGCCAGCACCGGAAACACCGCCGACCAATTGAGCTCGGCGGTGAGGGTGACACCATGCAAGAGCACCAGGGTGGGCCCCCCAGCGGGCCAGGGCAGTCCCAGACCACCGTGCTGCCCCGCCCGGGCAGCGTCACCACCCGTGCGATCGCCGAGCCCGCGTCATCCATCGACTGCCGCCCTTCGCAACGGCACCGACCCCAGCGGCGCTGCCGGCGACCTCGGCCCTGACCATAACCCGTAACCCGCCGGATGACATAGCGTCACGTGTCATTGATCTACCGTTGCCGCAAGGACGCCACAAGGTGGAAACGCTGGATCGTCAATGCGGTGAATGATCCGCATGGAGCGCGTCGCCCAGCGCAGGAGCCCCAGCGCCGTGAGGGCGCCCGCGACCTGGATCCAGTATGGTGAATGTCAGATTTGATCGCATCGATAGCGCTCGGGACACAGTCTGCAACTGCTCCTGCGATCGAGTCAGCTACCGTGTCGGCAGGCTTATTATGACTTATTCCCCGCAAGGACACATAGCCTGACGCAAGGCAGCCGACTGCTCGGCCGACGAACGCCACTGCAGGAATCTCCGCGACCCCTAATGGTCCCCCAGCCTTGCTCGTGCCAAGAAGCCCCTCCCGCTGCAGACAGTTGCGGATCCGCGACTCGATCGACGCACGATCACCCGTCGATAAGATTTCCTCAGGAATAGACGCGAGTGCTTGCTCGAGCACTTCCCGCTCCGACTCCGACAATCGAGCTCTCCCGCCGTGCTGAAACGCCTTGGTGCGCATGAGGCGCACGGCTGCGCTGGGCCCCTGCACGGGGCCACAGTGTGGCCCCGTGCAGGGGTAGAGGGCCGGCGCGACGAGTGTGAGGAGGCTCTATCGCCGGACCGGCCCAGCTCAGGCGGCAACCCATATCGCCGCGAGCCGTGTTCGGTTAATACGACGAGCTCGCACGGCCACGCGTGCCCATGCGTTGAGCACAAGCCAGCAACGTTGACGTGTGCGTTGATCACACTCGTCACGGTGAGACGAACCAGGTCCAGCATGACCTGAGATTCAGTCGCAGCAGCGACGACTGATGACGGTCCCTTGGCTGGCCATCGCGGCGGCGCCTCCGTTGCGGTGCGTAAGGTGTCGAGCCGTAACATGAAGACAACCGTGAGTAACGGATGACGACCAGAGCACGATAGCCGCATCACTGATGCACCAATGCAGCACACGGTGCCTCAACTGCGGAAAGCACTCAGTGAGAGGTGAGGACATGGCGCTTAGACGGCAGGGGCTAGCCCAGCGCCGCAAGGCTGTCGGGTTGACGCAAGAGGCACTCGCGCAACGCCTGGGCGTAGAACGCTCGACCGTCGTCCGTTGGGAGGCCGGAGACACCGAGCCTCTCCCATCGATACGCCCACACGTGGCCCACGCCCTTCAGCTGTCGCTGGATCAGCTCGCCGAGCTCCTCACCGAGGACGGCAATGCCGGTACGACCAGAGCTCTCCCAGTTGGCACCGACGTGACGCTCCCGGTCCTGTTGCCGGCCGTACTACCGAGGCGCGACCAGTGCGGAGATCTGGTTCCTCCGGAGGTAACCAAGGCATTCGAGGCGCTGCGCGGGGCGCTGCGATCCGTCGGTGTCAGTCCAGAAGACGTCGATGCGACGGTATCGACCGGTAGGTCCTCGCAAGATACCGCTGGCGAGGATGTCGCAGCGGGCACGCTGGTCCCGACAAGAATTGAGGTTGGTGAACTCGCCAGATCCGACGTTTCCGAGCCGGCAGCTCCCACCGAGGTGCTACGACGACCATTCCTAACCGCCATCTCGCTGGGCGTCGGACCTGGCGACATCCAGCGGCGCCGGGCTACGTCACGGCGGTTCAAGCGGTTCGCGGCAGCGGGCACCCTCGCTGTCATCTTCGCCGGAGGCGCGGCGTCCGTGCCGTTTATGGCTTCCCGCAGCGCCCCCATCCCGCCGACCGGTGCCGGGAACCCGCTTTCCCCGCCCCCAGCGGCACCCAACGGCGGCAGCGGCAACCGCGACGTACTCGCGGAAGGCCCGGCCGGAGCCATCCACCCGGCACCCGCCGACACGCTGGGTACCGCCACCGGCGACCCCGCCCCGCCAGCGGCCGCCGCGGTGCCCGCACCACACACCATCCGGGCCAGTAACCCCAAGCGCACCACCAGCCGGCCCAAGTCCCCTGCCTCCGCGGCGACCCCTCCCGCGCCGCGCACCGCAGCAATCCCAGCTGAGGCCTATGCGGCGTGGTCTGAAATGGCTGCCAGGGCTAGTGATCACCACAGGGCACGCATCCGTCCCGAAGCTCGACCGCACCCCTGACGACGGCGCTTCACCAAGGCGCCGACCTTCAAGAGCCGCCGGCAGCTTCAACGAGCAGACTCAGGCTGTGGGCTGGTCGCCAGATCGAGACGCGCTGCGCGATCGGGTAGCCGTCGTGGCAGGTGCTACCCGAGGTGCTGGGCGTGGAATTGCTGCCGCCTTGGGCGAGGCTGGGGCAACGGTCATCTGCACAGGTCGCAGTAGCACTGCAAGAACAATCCGATCCGACTGCAACCGCGCCGAGACAATCGAGGAGACTTCCGACCTCGTCACGCAACTCGGTGGCACCGGTATCGCAGTAGCGGTCGACCATCTCGAAGCCAGCCAGGTGAAAGGCCTGGCCGAACAGATCCGCAACAATTACGGCCACATCGACGTGCTCGTCAATGACATCTGGGGCGCCGAAGCACTCAAAGGCGGTCCGGCTGATCCGGCTGAGTGGAACACTCCCATCTGGGAACACGACCTCGGCAACGGTCTCCGGATCCTCCGGCTCGTGATTGACACCCACCTCATCACGTCTCATCACCTTCTCCCGCTGCTCATCAACGAGCCGGGCGGTCTACTCGTCGAGGTGACCGACGGCACCACTGACTACAACACGTCGCGATACCGGATCTCGTCTGACTCACCTCGATTCATCGGGCGCGCCGTCGTCGCGTTGGCATCGGATCCCAACCGGGCCAGATGGAACCAGAAATCGGTCAACTCCGGTCAACTCGCAACCGAATATGGGTTCACCGACCTCGACGGCTCCCAGCCCGACATCTGGCGATTCATCGAGGAGATCCGCGAGCCCGGTCTTGACGCGAACCTCGACGACTACCGGTAACTCGCAGCTGCTCATCACCGCCGCACTGGCGGTGATGAGCGCAAGCGGTTATGCGTCAGTTCCCCCGGCCCGTCGTCCGAGTCATCGGGAACCCGCGGGTTGGCGACGACGCTTTGTGAGCACGGCCTGCAAGGCGCTGTCCGCTCCGGCAAGGTCGTTGTTGATATCCCCGACGATCGATCCGATTGGCTCGGTCCTCTCCGTAACCAAGTGGAGGCCATCGGTGACTTCGCGGAGCCTCGCGTCGACGCGCCGGAGAGTGCGTGCAATGCTGATCAGGTAGGCAGCGAGCACCAGTATGGTGAGCACTGCGACGATGATTGTGAATACAGCGGCTGCCGGCATGGTAATTCTCGCTCCTCACAGGAGGCGGTCAACTGCCTTCACATAGCGGGTGAGGCCATCCCCCACCTTTTTGACAAGGTCGCGGGTGGGTATCAGCGCCTTCACATCGTCGACTGCGATGACGATGCCTCCGGCCTGACCGTGAACGGTGTCGATGCGCTGCCCGACAGTCTCGGTGGACCTCTTCAGACGCTGGAGGAGCACCACCACGACGGGTACGACCACGACGAGGAAGATAGCGTTGCCGATCCACCACAGCACCATCGTCCGACTCCTTATCTTACCTTCGCCTTATCACCGGTCTTGAGCTACTGCAGGTCGCCAGTCATTACCGGAGATCAAGGTCTGCGTCTGCGGCGAGGTTTGCGTCTGCGGCGAGGCCTGCGTCTGCTGCGAGGGCTTAGCCTGCGTCTGCTGTGAAGGCAGCGACTCGGCTGCCTCCGCGAGCGCCGGCAGCATGTTGGCGATCGCGTTCAGCTTCCGGTTCAGGATCGCGGCGCCGGCGCCAACCAAAAACACGTCCCCTTGGATCGCCCCGATGACCCCGCCACTCACCTGCTCGAGGGCATTGGCTATGGCGCGCAGCCGGCGAGTGATCAATATAACGAACAGCGCCAATACGGCCACCAAGGCCACGATCTCGATGACGGTGAGTATCACGAGCAGTGTGGTGCTCATCGCGCGCCCACCCCCAGAAGTGCAGCGTGGCGGCGCGCCTCGTCCGCGATCTCATCCAGACTGTCTGCGACGTCAAGCGCGATCTTGATGTTGGCCGTGTTGCCGGCAACTCCCTGCGCCACGCCGCCCACTTGCCGCACGCTGGCTTCGATGGAGCCAACGAGGCGGAGCAGCAGGCTGAGAAGCGCGATTACTGCAACCAGCACGACCGCCCCGAGAACCAGCATAACCTGCCAGAACGCGATCTCCTCGCCGGCGAGAGCTATGATCATCGTTATCCTCCCAATGCTTGTCGAGCGGCCCGAGCGCCCCGGAGAATGCTCTGAAGCGTGGCGTTCGTGCGGGCCAGCTCTACCAGCGGCTGCGTGGTCGACTGTGTCGCCTCGAGCTCACGAGCCGCTGCGCGCGCCTTCGCGTTGATCCGGGCTGCGAGCACCAGGAGCACGCTGACAAGGATCACCACGACTACCACGACCACCAACCCAATGATCAGGCCCGCCCACCAGCCACCGAGGCCCGGCTCCCCAAACTCATTCAATGCTGCCTCCCACCCTGCGACGAATAATCTCGCACTCGATCAGGCTCGGAACGCGGCCGTTTCACTATTGGGTTACGTAACTACACGATTGGGCCGACGAAGCCAGCGAAATCGGGGTTTACGGGGAGTTTACCCTCGATCACGAGCTGAGGGAAGTGGCAGTATGAGAAGTGCGGCACCGGAGCGGTGATCAGCCGCCGCTGGCCACGTGGCGCGACTCGCTCAGCGGCTCGGTGGGGAGTTCCACGTCGACGTGACCCCGGCCAGCGTGCGCATGTCTGCCTGAACGTCCGTGGAGCTAAGCCGGAAACCGCCATCGGTGAACTCAGTTGTACGCGCTGGTGACTTTGCGTACGATGTCGCTCTGTCATTTGCAGGCGATCAGATGGCTTAGGTTCAGAAGGTCGCCGCGGCGCTTCGTCAGAGACTGATCAGTCTATGACGACTACGAGAAAGTTACCGTGTGGAGCAAAGACCGCTACGAACGCCGGGGCTGGATCATTCAGGAAACGACCAGTACTGCCTGCAGCAGCTTTATGCGGCCCGCCACCCACCGCACAGTACCTATCACGCGCTGGGACAGGTTGACCCGACGCGCCCTCGGCGGGTGTACAACGAGGAATCGGCCGAGCTGCGTACGGAGGTTGGCAGCGCTTGGCATGCCGGCTACTGGTGGTTTCAGTGGCGCCCAGCCGCAGCATATCCGCACGGATGGCCTTGAAGCCGCACTGCGCATCGGGAAATCGGGTACGCAGGGTGACTTGCACAAGAATGTTGGGGCAGCACCTGCTGGTCTTCCCCGTCGTCGGTTCCGGCAAGCGCCTCTTCGCGGACGGCGCCGCCACCTCGGCGTACACACTGCTCGACGCGAAGTCACCAGCACCGGCGTGATTCATCAGGTCCTGCGGCCGACCGTGTTTGGGACGGCCGAGTTCATGGTCGAGGACGGCCACGAAGCCGTCCGGCAGCCCGAGTAGGCGCAGTCCGGCTGGCCACCGGCGAATGACAGCGGACAGATCAAATTGGGTCGGGTGGTGTGGGACACCGACGGTGTCGCCGCCGACGAGCGTGACTACGTTGCCGAGCACCTCGGCGAGCCCGACGAAGTGCTGGTCACCGACGAGACGGGATCTGAAGAGTGCTCGTGCACGGTGCGCGCCGTCATGGCCCTGATGGCTGGTCGCATACCTCGATGGCGGCGGTACGAGCACATCACCGAGACGATCCGGGTAGATACTGCGGAAGCGGAGGGATTCGAACCCCCGGTCCCTCGCGGGACGCTCGCTTTCAAGACGCAGTAGCGAGCGTCGACGAGCCACTGACGCGCTGGCCAGCAATCTGGCGAAGTCCGTCGACGTTCGGCTGGACCGGACCGCGTTGCCGTCACCATTGCCGTCTGACGGAGCTGTCCGATGACGGGCGCGGACACTCGCACCGGGATAAGCCTCTCACTCCACAGCGATGCCCCGCGGCCGGCTGGCGCCGGCGGGTCGGGGCGGGCCGGAGGCCAGAGCCCGGCCGTGTCGAGCGCCGGACCGGCTCAGTATCGGCCCTGGAGG